>JADLBR010000341.1 GCA_020847615.1 Verrucomicrobiia bacterium | reverse complement strand
GCTCATCAACGTCGATGCCACCGTGATCGCGGAGGCGCCGAAAGTCCTGCCGCACGCGCCCGCCATGCGGGCCCACATCGCCGGGGCGCTGGGGATCGACGCCGCGCGGGTCAACCTCAAGGCCACGACCAACGAGGGCATGGGTTTCATCGGGCGCGAGGAGGGCATCGCCGCCTTCGCCACCGCATCGGTCGATGTGCCGTGATACCACAGGAGGACACCATCCATGAGAACGCTCGCTTTCGCAGCCGCCACCCTATTCGCCACGAGCGTAGCCGCCGCGCAGGAGGCTAGCCCCATAGCCGTCGGCGCCGCGCTGGAGAAGTTGGCCGGCGACTTCAAGTTCACCGAGGGCCCCACGGCGAACGCGGCCGGCGACGTGTTTTTCACGGACCAGCCCAACGACCGGATCATGAAATGGTCCGCGGCCGGCGGCCTGTCGACCTTCATGCAGCCCGCGGGGCGTTCCAACGGGATGTATTTCGATGCGAGGGGCCAGCTCATCGCCTGCGCCGACGAGAAGAACGAGCTGTGGTCCATCGCGCCCGATGGCAAGGTCACCGTCATTCTCGGGGAGTATCAGGGCAAGACGCTCAATGGCCCCAACGACGTCTGGGTTCACCCTTCCGGGGCGATGTATTTCACCGACCCCTTCTACAAGCGGCCGTGGTGGCAGCACAAGGACCCGCCGCAGGATGGGCAGCACGTCTATCGGCTCGCGCCCGACCGCAAGGGCCTCGCGCGGGTCACCACCGATCTCGTCCAGCCCAACGGCATCGTCGGCACGCCCGACGGCAAACGCCTCTTCGTGGCCGACATCGGCGCCAAGAAGACCTACCGCTTCGCGATCGCGCCCGACGGATCGCTTGGCGACAAGACGCTCCTCTGCGAGCTGGGCTCCGACGGGATCACGCTCGACGAGGAGGGCAACCTCTACCTCACCGGCAAGGGCGTCTTTGTCATCGCCCCCAACGGCAAGGAGATCGCGCACATCGACGTGCCCGAGAAGTGGTGCGCGAATGTCTCGTTCGGCGGCCCGGGGCACAAGACCCTGTTCATCACGGCCACCACCGGCCTCTACGCGATGAAGATGCGCGTCAAGGGCGCCAATCCGGCGAAGTGAACCCGGGCGGCAGCCCGTGGCCGATCGCCTCGGGTGATTGGACCCCGGACGCGCCCGGGCTCCGTTGCGGTGAAAATGCAGCCGAAGCCGTGAGGCTTCGGCGCCCAAACGCTTACGCGTTCGGCTACGGGAAGCGATTCGGCTATTTTCGAGTCAGGCCAAGCCGCAGCGCGAGCGCGACGAAGACTGCGGCCGATAGCCACGCGAGGCACCTGGGCCATCGGGGGTGACGCTTCAGCCGCTCGCCGATCCCGCCGGAGAACCAGGCGATCGCGGAGAAGATCACGAGCGCCTGAACCATGAACAGCATGCCCAGCAGGGCCATCTGCGCGCCGATCCGGCCCGCGCCCCGATCCACGAACTGCGGGAGAAACGCGAGGAAGAAGAGCGCGACCTTGGGGTTCAGGACGTTCATCAGAAAGCCGCGCCGAAAGTGGCCGAGCTGGGACGGCGACCCCGGGTCCGCGCCCCCGGTCCGCGTTCCATTGGATCGCACGGTCCGCCATGCCAAGAAGAGCAGGTACGCGGCCCCCGCATACTTGACGGCGTGGAACGCGAGGGGCGACGTGTAGAAGATCGCCGAGATCCCCGCCGCGGCCGCGAGCGTGTGCACCGTGATGCCGCTGCACATCCCCCACGCCGTGATCAGCCCCGCCCGCCGCCCCCGCGAGATCCCCTGCGCGATCACGAAGAGGTTATCGGGCCCAGGCGCGATCGTCAGCGCCACCGAGGCACCGAGGAATGCGATCTCAGACGCGAGTGTCACTGGCAAAGCCATTATTCGCAGGGAGCGCGCCCGGGGCAACCCTTGACCGAACCCACCTTATGCCACCACGACCGCGAAGGAAATGATCTTGTCCTGATGAGCGTAGAGGGGAACGTCGTGGTAGACGAACAAGAGCGGGTATTTCAGGCCAAAGAAGTGCGCCACGGCCATGCAGCAGAAGCAGGCCGCGCCACCCCATAGGGCGAGGCGGAGAAGCAAAGGGGGCGGATCGCTGTAATTCATCGTCATGTTGGATGTCGGCGAACGACCCAAGCTCCGCGTCCCGGCCCACGGAAGGCGTGGATTGCAACCAGGGCGCGAGGGCCGGGTTCGCTGAGCGCATGGTCGGGCGTTGCGGTCATGGTTCTTGGAGTTTCAGCGGCTCTCCGGGACGCGAGGGGCTGTCCGCAGTCGGCGCCGGGAACACGGACACCAGGACGGCGGTGTCAGGAGCCTTGCCGGAGTAAAAGGAGACGTAGTGCGTATCGCCGATCGCGGTGGCGTTGGCGTTGCCCGCATCGAACGGGACCCTGCTCCCCTCGGCGACTGGCTCGGAATCCGGCCAGTTGAGCGGGTGGCTGAACACGCGCCCTGGAGCGACGACCCGACGCCGAAGCACGCCCGCGCCCCGATGAAAGTAATAGTGGCTCAGCAGCCCGGTCTTGGCGTCGAGGATCAGGCTCGGTGTGGAGGCCATGACATCGCGGATGTTGGTCGGCGCGCGCATCCACGTCTGGCCAAAGTCCGTCGAGGTCAATTGGAATTGAGCGCCTTTCACCTCGGTCCGACCGATGGCGAGAATCCTGCCCTCGCCGAGATAAACGGCGGCAGGCTCGGTCGGCCACTGCGCCTTGAGCAGCCCGGACTCGATCGGGGTCTGGGTCCAACGCGCGCCGTTGTCACGGCTGGTCAAGGTGCCCCACGCGTTCGTCGGCTTATCCCCATAGTCTCCGGCGAACCACAGCGCCATCAGCCCGACCTTCGGGACGGTGAAGACGTCCGTGACCTGCATGGGTCTCACGGCGAGCTTCGGCGTCGCCACGAGGGTGAATTGCACGCCATCCGTGGTGCGGTAGAGGTCGTGGTGCCACTCTCTTCCGACGCGACGCACCCAGAGGAGCATCGCCCCCGTGGAATCCAGCCCTTTCCCGACTTCGACCTCGCCGTAGCCCGGCGTGTTGGCCACCACCGTCTCCGCCGTCCACGTCGTTCCGCCGTCCGTGGACGTGCGCGCGTAAACGGCGCGGGCGTCTTCACCGATCGTATGCCCCGTGCCCCGGCTATAAACGCAGACCAGCTTCTCTCCGATGGCCTGGATCATCGGCCACGAGTTGTAGCCCCGCGCCTCCTGCACAACACGCGGTTGGAGTGGGACCTCCTGCGCGGACAGTGTCACAGAAGCGGCGAGTGATAGGATCAGGATCTTGCTCATGGAGAAGAATGTCTATGTCGGTGACTACGCGTGGCGACGTTTTGGCTCAGGCAGGCCGGGCCAATGAGCCGAGGCCACCAGCAACGCGCTCCCCGGCCTTGCCTGAAGCCAATTGTTGGGTCAGGGGAACTCGGTTTTATCTTGTGGCATGACTCATCAGCGGTAACACCAAGGCAGCCAAAGTGGCAATGCCAACTATGGCTCCAAAAACTATGAGCGATGCCTGAGCATAGCTCTTTTTTGAAGGATGAGTTGATCCCCCGACAGCCCACACTATGAGCATAATTATGTTCACGAGTGGGATGGCGAGAAGAATGAATGTGATGATCCAATTGCCGATGCTGACAGGCTCGTTTTCAGTGTTGTTCATAAAATGTGAGTCGCCCAACGTTGTTTCGGGGACCCAAAGGACTGTCTTGGGGGGAAAAGCGGACCGAAATGTCTGGTTTGGGGGGTGAAAACCGACACGCCGCGCCGGGGGTGCTGTGGGGTCGAAGAGGGGGCGTGGGTGTGTGATTATACTGACGTGCAATGGATAAAGAGTGGTGGGACGGGCGGCGTTGTGGCCGCGGAACGGGACGGCGGGGCGCGGGGTGCGCCTGTCGGAGAAGACGCTGTATGGGTGGGGTGTGCACCTATCCCGTTTTTTAAAACACTGCCGCAATGGGGGAGCGGGGGCAAGCGAGAACCTGCCATCCGCGATTGGGCAGTATTTGGCGTCAATGTGTGGGATGGGCGTGGGGGCACTGGGGTAGCGGGACGTGTCGGCGAGCACGCAGAACCGGGCGTTTCCGGCGCTGCTGTTTTTGTTTGGGACGGTGATGGGGCGCCCGCTGGAGGGATTGGCGGGGACGATCCGCGCGCGGCGGATGCGGGCGGCGATGGAGGGGACGGTGGGCCTGATGGCGCGGGTGGCGGGCAGTGATCTCCGCCTTACGGATCAGAGGAGGGGGATGAAGAGCCTGGCGATGCCGTTGCGGAAGCGCTCGGGGAGTGGCAGGTGCTCGAGGGAGGCCGGGGTGATCTCGGTGGCAAGGGCGAGTTTCGCGTCGAACTCGCGGTTGAGGCCCTGGGCGAGTGGCTCGTCGAAGCAGGCGAGGTCGAATTCAAAGTTGAGGCGGAGGCTGCGGGGGTCCCAGTTGGTGGAGCCGATGCACGCCCACTTGCCATCGACGGTGAATATCTTGGAGTGGTCGAAGGGCGGGGCGGACTCGAAGATGCGCACGCCGCGCTGGAGGAGGGGCGGGTACACGGTGCGGGACGCCCATTTGATGATGGGGATGTTGTTCTTGGATGGAACGATGATGCGGACGTCGACACCGCGGAGGGCGCAGGCGACGAGGCCGTAGAAGAGCTGGGGGGTTGGCAGGAAGTACGGTGTGACGATGCGGACCTCCTGGGTCGCGGCGGCGAGGGCGGACGCCATGGCGGTCGCTATGACGCCGAGGTCCTCATCGGGGCCGTCGGGGATGCCGATGGCGCAGACGTCGCCGACCGGCGAGAGATCGGGGTACCAGCGCGGGCCGGCGAGGACCTCGCCGGTGCAGAAGTGCCAGTCTTCGGCAAACATGCGCTGCATCTGGGCCACGGCTGGGCCGCGCACGCGGAAGTGGATATCCTGCACGGGGTAGCGCGGGCGCTCGAGGAGCATGTTGCCCTGTCGGATGTTCATGCCGCCGGTGAATCCCTCGCGGCCATCGATGACGAGGATCTTGCGGTGGTTGCGCATGTTCATGGTGATCAGGCGCAGGATGAAGCGGTTGGGCATGTAGCGGGCGACCCGCACGCCGCGCCGCCTCAGTTCGGTGGTGACCGGCGGCCACGCGTAGCGGGTGCCGGCGTCATCGACCATGACGCGGACCTCGACGCCGCGGCCCTTGGCCCGCTCCAGGGCGTCGACGAACCGGGAGCCGATGCCCTGGAGCTCGAAGATGTAGGTGCCCAGGCAGACCGACTCGCGGGCGCGATCGATGGCCTCGAGCATGGCGGGCATGGCCTCATCGCCATTGCGGAGGATATGGACGGCATTGCCCGATGTGGCATCGAGCCGGGATAGCTTGCGGAGGCTGTCGAGGAGCGTCCCCATGGCGATGACCTCGGGCTCCGGCTCGAAGGCGGTGGCGGGTACGGCGCCGCCGGCGACGGCGGCATGGTCGAGGCCGGCGGCCTCTCGGTAGAATCGGGCGCTGCGCCGGATGATGTTGATGCCGAGCAGGAGGTAGAGGGCCGCCCCCGCCAGCGGAACTAGGAGGATGATGGCGATCCAGTAGGCCGCGGCCCTGGGATCCCGCTTGCGAAGGATGACGTGGACGAGCGCGCCACCGGCGGCTAGCACCTCGAGTGCCAACAGGTACCAGTGCGCCGATGTCACGCGGAGATGGGACAGGCACGCGGGGGCGCGGTCAAGCGCGGAACCGACCGTCGGTCCCCGGCGCCGGGAGCCCGCAAATCCGTCGCAGCGCTCGCCGGACCATGGACCCTCGGGCCAAACGCTCACGCGTTCGGCTACGGGTGGGCCGCGCGATGGCCCAGGCGCTCACGCTCTCGGCGCGGTCGGGCCATGCGTCAAGCGGCGCCCCGGATATCAGACGTTGAGCGCGGCGGAGATCTCGAGGGGGACCTTGCCTTTGCCCTCCTCCTCCGTCTCTCGGCTGACGAGGGGCTCGCCCACGGGCTCGCCCTTCTCGACGAGGCGGATGGCGCGGTGGACATTGAAGCCCGAGCCGGCCGGGATGAGGTGGCCCATGATGACGTTCTCCTTGAAGCCGCGGAGCTTGTCGAACTTGCCGAGGGTGGCCGCGTCGGTGAGCACGCGGGTGGTGTCCTGGAACGAGGCGGCCGAGATGAAGCTCTCGGTCTCCAGCGACGCCTTGGTGATGCCGAGCAGCACGGGCTTGGCCTCGGCGGGCTTGCCGCCCTGTTCGATGACGCGCTTGTTCTCCTCCTCGAAGGCGAGGCGCTCGACCTGCTCGTCCCAGAGGAAGGTGGTGTCGCCGGGGTCGACGATCTTCACCTTGCGGAGCATCTGTCGGACGATGATCTCGATGTGCTTGTCGTTGATCTCGACGCCCTGGAGGCGATAGACCTCCTGGACCTCGTTGACGAGGTACTCCTGGAGGGCCTGCGGGCCGCAGATCTCGAGGATCTCGTGCGGGACCACGGGGCCCTCGGTGAGCTGGGAGCCCTTCTTCACATAATCGCCCTTGTAGACGATGATGTGCTTGGTGGTCGGGATGAGGTGCTCCTCCTCGGACTTCGTGGCCGGGTCTCGGACGATGAGGCGGCGCTTGCCGCGCGCGGTGCCGGCGAACTCGACGACGCCGTCGATCTTGGCGATCTCGGCGGCGTCCTTGGGCCGGCGGGCCTCGAAGAGCTCCGCGACGCGCGGCAGGCCGCCGGTGATGTCCTTGGTCTTGACGATCTTGCGGGGGGTCTTCGCGAGGCGGTCGCCGGCGCGGACCGTGGCGGTGGACTTGACCTCGACGTGGGCGCCGGCCGGGATCGAATAGCTGGCGGCGATATCGCCGGTCTTGCCATCGAGCACGACGATCTGCGGGTGGAGGTCCTCCTTGTGCTCGATGATGACCATCTCCTGGAGACCGGTGGACTCGTTGACCTCGCGCTTCATCGTCACGCCCTCGATGATATCGCGGAACTCGATCTTTCCGGATTTCTCCGTGAGGATCGGGACGTTGTAGGGGTCCCACTCCGCGAACACGGAGCCCTTCTCGACGGTGCCGCCATCGGCGACCGAGATCGAGGAGCCGACCACGACCGTGTACTTCTCCAGCTCGCGGCCGTCGGGGGCGTGGATGCTGACGCTGCCGTCCTTGTTGAGGACGATGTGCTTGCCCTCGGCGGACTCGACGGTGCGGAGCTCGTTGTAGCGGACGACGCCGGAGTTCTTGGCCTTCAGCTGCGGCTGCTTGAAGACCTGGGAGGCGGTGCCGCCGATGTGGAAGGTCCGCATGGTGAGCTGCGTGCCGGGCTCGCCGATGGACTGGGCGGCGATGATGCCGACGGCCTCGCCGAGGCGGGCCGGGGAGGCGGTGGCCAGATTCTGGCCGTAGCACTTCACGCAGACGCCGTGCTTGGTCTCGCAGGTGAGCACCGAGCGGATCTTGACCTTCTCGATCGCGAGTTTCTCGAGGCTCTTGGCCTGGTCCTCGTCGATGATGTCGCCGGCCTCGACGATGGCCTTGCCGCTGAGCGGGTCGAGGATGTCGTCGCAGGCGGTGCGGCCGAGGATCCGGTCGGTGAGGCGGACGACCTCGTCGGCGCCATCGACGATGGGCTGGACCCAGATGCCGTTGACGGTGCCGCAGTCCTCCTCGGAGATGATGACGTCCATGGCGACGTCGCAGAGCTTGCGGGTCATGTAGCCGGAGTCGGCGGTCTTGAGGGCGGTGTCGGCCAGGCCCTTGCGGGCGCCGTGGGTGGAGATGAAGTACTCCAGCACGGTGAGGCCCTCGCGGAAGTTGGCCAGGATGGGCCGCTCGATGATCTCGCCGGAGGGCTTGGCCATGAGGCCGCGCATTCCGGCGAGCTGCTTGACCTGGGCGCGGTTGCCGCGTGCGCCGGAGTGCACCATGAGGTACACGGGGTTGAACTCGTCCTTGCCCTCGTTGTGCTCGAGGGTGCTGTAGAGCACGTTGGCGATCTGCTCGCCCGCCTGGGTCCAGATGTCGACGATCTTATTGTAGCGCTCGCCGTCGGTGATGATGCCGGCGTGGTACTGCTTCTCGACCTTGGCGATCTCGGCCTGGGCGCGCTCGATCTCGCGCTGCTTCTCGGGCGGGATGATCATGTCGGCGATGCCGATGCTGATGCCGGCGCGGGTGGCCTCCTCGAAGCCGAGCTGCTTCATCTTGTCGAGGCAGTCGACGGCGGCGGCGGGGCCCGCGTGCTGGTGGGTGCGGAGGATGATCTCGCCGAGCTTCTTCTTGGTGGCGATCTCGTTGAAGAAGCCGATCTTCTTGGGCCAGATCTCGTTGAAGATCGCGCGGCCGACGGTGGTCTCGATGAACTTCTTCTTCTCGTCGCCGAAGATGGTCTTCTGCCCGAAATCGGGGTTGCGGAGCATGATGCGGCTGTGGGTGTGGAGCGCCTTCTCGGCGTGGGCGAAGAGGACCTCGTCGACGTGGGCGAAGAGGGGCAGGCGCGCGCCGTCCTTCTTCTTCTCGCGCGAGGGCAGCGTCAGGTAGTAGCAGCCCAGGGCGATGTCCTGGGACGGCGTGGTGACGGGCTTGCCGCTGGACGGCGAGAAGATGTTGTTCGGGGCGAGCATGAACAGGCGCGCCTCGAGCTGGGCCTCGACGGAGAGCGGGACGTGGACGGCCATCTGGTCGCCGTCGAAGTCGGCGTTGTAGGCGGTGCAGACCAGCGGGTGGATGCGGATGGCCTCGCCCTCGATGAGGGTGGGCTCGAAGGCCTGGACCGAGAGGCGGTGGAGCGTGGGGGCGCGGTTGAGCAGGACGGGGTGGCCGCGGGTGACCTCGTCGAGGATGTCCCACACGACGGGCTCCTGGCGCTCGATCATCTTCTTGGCGGAGCGCACGGTGTGGACGACGCCCATCTCCTTGAGGCGGCGGATGATGAAGGGCTCGAAGAGCACGAGGGCCATCTTCTTGGGGAGGCCGCACTGGTGGAGCTTGAGCTCGGGGCCGATGACGATGACGGAGCGGCCGGAGTAATCGACGCGCTTGCCGAGGAGGTTCATGCGGAAGCGCCCGGTCTTGCCCTTGAGCATGTCGGAGAGGGACTTGAAGGGGCGGTTGCCGGCGCCCATGACGGCGCGGCCGTGGCGGCCGTTGTCGATGAGGGCGTCGACGGCCTCCTGGAGCATGCGCTTCTCGTTGCGGATGATGACCTCGGGGGTCTTCAGCTGCATGAGGTTGCGGAGGCGGTTGTTGCGGTTGATGACGCGGCGGTAGAGGTCATTGAGGTCGGAGGTGGCGAAGCGGCCACCCTCGAGGGGCACCAGCGGGCGCAGGTCGGGCGGGATGACGGGCAGGACCTCGAGGACCATCCACTCGGGGCGCATGCCCGCGGCGATGAAGCCCTGGATGAGCTTGAGGCGCTTGGCGATTTTCTTGCGGGTCTGCTTGCTGCGCGTGTTGCGCATGGCCTCGTCGAGCTCGACCTGGAGTTCCTTGAGCTCGACCTTCTTGAGGATCTCGCGGATGCCCTCGGCGCCCATCTTGGCGACGAAGCTGTCGCCGTACTGCTCCTGGGCCTCGCGGTACTCGTGCTCGCTGAGGAGCTGCTTGAACTGGAGGGGCGTGTCGCCGGGGTCGATGACGATGTAATCCTCGTAATAGATGACGCGCTCGAGGGTGCGGGCGGTCATGTCCATCATGAGGCCCAGGCGGCTGGGCATGCACTTGAAGAACCAGATGTGGGAGACGGGCACGGCCAGCTCGATGTGCCCCATGCGCTCGCGGCGGACGCGGGCGAGGGTGACCTCGACGCCGCAGCGGTCGCAGATGATGCCCTTGTACTTGATGCGCTTGTATTTTCCGCAGGCGCACTCCCAGTCCTTGGTGGGGCCGAAGATGCGCTCGCAGAAGAGGCCGCCCTTCTCGGGCTTGAAGGTCCGATAGTTGATGGTCTCGGGGTTCTTGACCTCGCCCCGGCTCCACGACCGGATGGTGTCTGGCGATGCCACGGTGATGCCCACCGTGTCAAAGCCGACCGACCTCTCGAGTCCCAAAGTCTCGCGTACCGCCTGGCTGCTCATAGCTCTGTGTCCCTTCGTTGCGGGAGGGGCCCGCGGTCACCCGCGCCCGTCCCTCGTCGTATCATACCTCAGTCGATCAAAGTTGCTTCTGGTGGTCCCGCGCGGCGGCGGGGTCACTCGTCATCGTCGTCCGCCGCGGCGACCGGGGCCGGGGGTTCGCCGACCTCGAGCGCGGTGGCGCTGGGTGGCGGCATGGGCTCGGAGGAGCGCTCGCCGACCTTCACGTCGAGGCAGAGGCTCTGCATCTCCTTGACCAGGACGTTGAAGGATTCCGGGGTGCCGGCCTGGAGCGAGTTGTCGCCCTTGACGATGCTCTCGTAGATCCGGGTTCGCCCGGAGACGTCGTCGGACTTGACGGTGAGGAGCTCCTGGAGGGTGTAGGCGGCGCCGTAGGCCTCCATGGCCCAGACCTCCATCTCGCCGAAGCGCTGGCCGCCGTACTGGGCCTTGCCGCCCAGGGGTTGCTGGGTGACGAGCGAGTACGGGCCGACGGCGCGGGCGTGGATCTTGTCCGCGACGAGGTGGTTGAGCTTCAGCATGTAGATGTAGCCGACGACGACGCGCTGGTCGAAGCGGTCGCCGGTCTTGCCGTCGTAGAGGTAGGTCTTGCCGTCGGGGTCGAGGTGGGCCTCCTCGAGGTAGGCGCGGATCTGGGACTCCTTGATGCCGTCGAAGACGGGGGTGGCGACCTTGAACCCGAGGATCTTGGCGGCGATGCCGAGGTGCGTCTCGAGCACCTGGCCGACGTTCATTCGCGAGGGCACGCCGAGGGGGTTGAGGACGATCTCGACGGGGGTGCCGTCTGGCAGGAAGGGCATGTCCTCCTCGGGGACGATCTTGGCGACGACGCCCTTGTTGCCGTGGCGCCCGGCCATCTTGTCGCCGACGCTGAGCTTGCGCTTGCTGGCGACGTAGACCTTGACCTGCTTGATGATGCCGGGGTCGACGTCGTCGCCGCTCTCGATGCGGTCGACCTGCATCATCTTCTCGTTCTCGAGCTGCTCGAACTTGCCCTCGTACTGGCTGATGATCTCGCGGATCTTGATGCGGATGGGGCTGGGGTCGATCTCGATGTGGTTGTAGACGTCGGCGAGCTTGCGCAGGAGGGTCTTGGTGATCTTGCGGTTGGCGGGGATGATGATCTCGCCGGACTCGCCGTTCATGACGTCGAGGGGGATCTTCTCGCCGAGCAGGATGTTGGAGAGCGACTCGGTGAGCTTGTCCTTGAGCTCGGTGACCTTCTTGTTGTACTCGTCGTCGATCTGCTTGAGCTGCCGCTTGGCCTCCTGCGGCGTCATCTTGATGCGCTCGTTCTTCTTGATGTTGGAGGAGACCTTGACGTCCATGACGATGCCGTAGACGCCGGAGGGGACGCGCAGGGAGGAGTCCTTCACGTCGGCGGCCTTCTCGCCGAAGATGGCGCGCAGGAGGCGCTCCTCGGGGGCGAGCTCGGTCTCGGACTTCGGGGTGATCTTGCCGACGAGGATGTCGTTGGGGCCGACCTCGGCGCCGACGCGGATGACGCCGTCGTGGCCGAGGTTCTTGAGGGCCTCCTCGCCGACGTTGGGGATGTCGCGGGTGATCTCCTCGGGGCCGAGCTTGGTGTCGCGGGCGCTGATCTCGAACTCCTCGATGTGGATCGAGGTGTAGATGTCGTCCTTGACGATCTTCTCGCTGACGAGGATGGCGTCCTCGAAGTTGTAGCCGTTCCAGGGCATGAAGGCCACGAGCACGTTGCGGCCGAGGGCGAGCTCGCCGCCGGAGGTGCAGGGCCCATCGGCGATGACGTCGCCGGCGTGGACTCGCTGGCCCTTGGTGACGAGAGGCTTCTGGTTGACGCAGGTGCCGGCGTTGCTGCGCATGAACTTCTTGAGCTCGTAGACCCAGATGCCCTTCTCTTCGTCGGACTTGAGGTGCCTGCGGCCCTCGGGCATCTCGCCGTCCTTGGTGACGATGATGAAGTCGGCGGATACGGACGCGACCTTGCCGGGGGCGACGGCGGTGAGGACCGCCTTGGAGTCGCGCGCGACGCGGCCCTCGAGTCCGGTGCCGACCAGCGGCGCCTCGGTGCGGATCAGGGGGACGCCCTGGCGCTGCATGTTGGAGCCCATGAGGGCGCGGTTGGCGTCGTCGTGCTCGAGGAAGGGGATGAGGCTGGCGGCGACGGAGACCAGCTGCTTGGGCGACACGTCCATGTAGTTGACGCGGTTGGGCTCGACCTCGAGGAACTCGCCGCGGTAGCGGACGGTGACCTTGGGGTCGGAGAGGTGGCCCTTCTCGTCAACGGAGACGTTGGCCTGGGCGACGACGTAGTTCTCCTCCTGGTCGGCGGTGAGGTAGTGGATCTCGCCGGTGAGCCGCCCGGCCTTGACCTGGCGGTAGGGGCTCTCGATGAAGCCGTACTCGTTGACGCGGGCGAAGCAGCTCAGGGAGGAGATGAGGCCGATGTTGGGGCCCTCCGGGGTCTCGATGGGGCAGATGCGCCCGTAGTGGGAGGGGTGGACGTCGCGGACCTCGAAGCCGGCGCGCTCGCGGGAGAGGCCTCCTGGCCCGAGGGCCGAGAGGCGCCGCTTGTGGGTGAGCTCGGAGAGGGGGTTGATCTGGTCCATGAACTGCGACAGCTGGCTGCGGCCGAAGAAGTCGCGGATCGCGGCGGAGAGCGCCTTGGGGTTGATGAGCTTCTGGGGGGTCATGCCCTCGATGTTGACGTCGAAGAGGGTCATGCGCTCCTTGACGAGGCGCTCGGTGCGGGCCAGGCCGGTGCGGCACTGGTTGGAGAGCAGCTCGCCGACGGTGCGGACGCGGCGGCTGCCGAGGTGATCGATGTCGTCGACGGAGCCCTCGCCGCGGCGGAGGTTCAGGAGGTAGCGGGTGGCGGCGACGATGTCCTCGTTGGTGATGACGCGCGTCTCGAGGTTGACCTCGAGGCCGAGCTTCTGGTTGATCTTGTAGCGTCCGACGCGGCTGATGTCATAGCGCTTCGGGTCGAAGAAGAGGCGCTTGAGCAGGGCGCGGGCGTTGGCGGATGTGGGCGGGTCGCCGGGGCGAAGGCGCCGGTAGATGTCCTTGAGGGCGTCCTCGGTGTCGCGGGTGGGGTCCTTCTTGAGGGCCTTGACGATGGCGTCGTCGTCGCGGGTATCGATGACATCGACGGAGCTGATGCCGGCGTCGAGGAGCTGGCGCACGATGGTGCGGGACATGGGCTCGAACGCGCGCGCGAGGACCATCTCGGGGTTGGCGGGGTCCATGGCGTCGGCGATGAGCACGCGGGTGGCGATCTGCTCGTCGTCGAGGTCGCCGTCGAGGCGGAGTTTGTCGATCTGGTAGAAGAGGGAGATGATCTCGCGGTCGGAGCCGAAGCCGAGGGCGCGGAGGAAGGTGGTGATGAGGAACTTGCGGCGGCGCTTGCGGCGGTCGAGGTAGACGTAGAGCAGGTCGGAGGTATCGAACATGACCTCCATCCAGTTGCCGCGGTCGGGGATGATGCGGAAGGAGTGGAGGATCTTGCCGTTGGCGTGGACGGTGCTCTCGAAGCAGATGCCCGGGCTGCGGTGGAGCTGGCTGACGACGACGCGCTCGGCGCCGTTGACGATGAAGGTGCCCGCGTCGCTCATGAGGGGCAGCTCGCCCATGTACACCCGCTCTTCCTTGACCTCGGCCTTGCCGGCGTTCTCGTCGCGGAGGCGGAAGGTGACGTAGAGGGGCGCGGAGTAGGACTGGCCCTCGCGCTGGCACTCGAGCACGGTGACCTTGGGCTCGCCGATGTCGTAGCTGACGAACTCCAGTTTCACCTTGCCGTCGTAGCTCTCGATGGGAAAGACCTCGGCGAAGACGCCCTGGAGGCCCTCGGGCTTGCGGCGGTTCAGCGGGATCTCCATCTGGAGGAAATCCTTGTACGAGTCGAGCTGGAGCTCGATGAGGTTGGGGGGCTCCAGCGCCTCGCTGATCCTGCCGAAGTAATTCCTGTCTTCTTTCTTCACGTTATCCCGCATGGCTGTGTCTCGCGCTTGGTCTCCGTCTGGCCAACATGGCGGCCCGATCGCTGCCCCGGCGGCGTTCGCCGTCCGGGGCAGGACATCGATACGCCTCTTACTTGATCTCGACCTTGGCGCCGGCGGCCTCGAGCTTCTTCTTGATCTCGGCTGCCTCTTCCTTGGTGGCGCCCTCCTTGATGGGCTTGGGGGCGGACTCGACGAGCGCCTTGGCGTCGGCGAGGCCGAGGCCCGCGACGCAGGCGCGGACCTCCTTGATGACCCCGATCTTGTTCGAGCCGGCATCCGCGAGGATGACGTCGAAGGAGGTCTTCTCCTCGGCGGCGGGGGCGGCCCCGGCGGCGGCGGGCGCGGCGACCGCGACGGCGGCCACGGGCGCGGCGGCGCTGACGCCCCACTTCTCCTCGAGTTTCTTGACGAGCTCTGCGGCCTCGAGGACCGTTAGCCCACTGAGTTGATCAGCGATCGCATTCAGATCTGCTGCCATAATTTGTATCTTCCTTACCTGCGACCGGACCCCTAGCGGGCCGCACCCGCGGCCCAATTAATCCCGAAGGGCTTCGGGACTAGGTGTTGCCGGCCATTGGTTGTTCTGCCCTTATGTTTTCTCTCTTGGCTCCGGCCGCGGCGCGTGGGCGCCGCCGCCGTAGCAAATCGTGTGGCCCCGCTCAGGATGCCCCCTTGTCGGCGTTGGCCTTGATGACGCGGGCCAGCTGCGAGCCCGGGGTCTGGATGAGCCTTGCCAGTGTGGAGGCGGGGGCGCTGAGGACGCCGAGGAGCTGCGCGAGCAGGGCCTCCCTCGAGGGGAGGTCGGCCAGCGCGACGACGTCGGCGGCCGCGAGGACCCTGCCGTCGAGCACGCCGCCCCGGATGGCGGGGCGATTGAACTCGGCGGCGAAATTCTTGACCGCCTTGGCGGCGGAGCAGACGTCGCTGCTGCCCGCGACGATGGCGGTCTGGCCGGCGAGCAGGTTGTCGAACTCGGGCCAGCCGAGCTGCTGGGCGGCGAGGCGCAGCATGGTGTTCTTGACGACGGTGTAGCGGGCGCCGACGGCGCGGAGGCGCTTGCGCAGCTCGGAGATCTCGGCGACCTTCAGGCCGGTATAGTCGGTGACGATCGCGTAGGGGCTGTCCTGGATGCGCTGTTTGACCTCGTCGAGCAGGATCGATTTTTCGGGTCTCATGGGGTGTGTCCTCCTGTCTCTCTACCGGTTCTAGTTGTTCTTGGACGCTAGGGAGCCGATCTCGAGCCGGAGGCCGGGCGAGAAGGTGGCGCTGACGAAGGCGCGCTCCACGTAGATGCCCTTGGTGGAGGCGGGCTTGGCCTTGAAGACGGCGTCGGCGACGGCCATGCCGTTCTCGACGAGCTGTTCCTCGGCGAAGGCGGCCTTGCCGAAGGGGACGTGGAGGTTGGCGGCCTTGTCGACCTTGAACTCGACGCGCCCGGCCTTGCAGGCCTTGACGGCGGTGGCGGTGTCGTCGGTGACGGTGCCGGTCTTGGGGTTGGGCATGAGGCCGCGCGGGCCGAGCACGCGGCCCAGCTTGCGGACCTCCTGCATGGCCTCGGGCGTGGCGACGGCCACGTCGAAATCCTGAAAGCCCTCGGAGACCTTCTTGACGAGGTCCTCGAAGCCGACGATGTCGGCGCCGGCGGCCCTGGCGTCATCGGCGGCCTTGCCCTTGGCGAAGACCAGGACGCGGACGGCCTTGCCGCTGCCGTGGGGCAGGTTGACCGTGCCGCGGACGGCCTGGTCGCTCTGGCGGGGGTCGACGGACAGCTTGAACGCCAGCGATAGCGTCTGGTTCGTCTTGCCCTGGGGCATGGATTTGATGATCTTGACCGCCTCTGGCAGCGAGTACTGGCGCTCCGCATCGACCAGTTTCGCCGCCTCCCTGTAACGTTTGCTTCTCTTGTTTGCCACTGCGCTGTCTCCCGTAGTGCTGTCGAGCCCGGTTTCGCCGGGATCTCCTACGCCTCGCTCCCTGACGCACCGCCACCCGGCGGGGCGCGAAGAGCACGTCAATCCACGATCTCGATGCCCGCCTGGCGGGCCGTGCCGGCGATGATGCGGAAACCCGCCTCCTCGTCCGAGCAATTGAGGTCCGGCATCTTGAGCCGCACGATCTCCATCACCTGGGCCCGGGTGACCTTGCCCACCTTGGTCTTGTTGGGCTCCTTGGAGCCGCTGGCGATCTTGGCCGCCTTCTTGAGCAGCACGCCGGCGGGCGGGGACTTGGTGATGAAGGTGAAGCTCTTGTCCTTGAAAACGGTGATGACGACCGGGAGGATGTCCCCGGCCTGCTTCTGCGTCCTGGCGTTGAACTCCTTGCAGAAGGCCATGATGTTGACGCCCTGCTGGCCGAGGGCGGGGCCGACGGGCGGGGCCGGGTTGGCCTGGCCGGCCGGGATCTGCAATTTGATCTGAGCGACAATCTCTTTAGCCATGGTGTCCTAGGTCTTTTCCACCTGCCAGTATTCGAGTTCTACGGGGGTGCTGCGCCCGAAGATGTTGACCGAGACAAGCAGGCGGCCCTTGTCCGGGTAGACTTCCTCGACGGCGCCATCCTGGTTGAGGAACGGCCCGTCGCCGACTTTGACGCGATCGCCCACCGCGAATTTGGTCTTCGGGATGACGCGCTCCTCGGAGGCCTTCATCTGGGCGAGCATGGCGTCGACCTCGGCCTGGCGCATGGGTATGGGGCGCTGGCCGTCGGCGAAGCCGATGACCCCGGGGGTCTCGCGGAGGCTGTACCAGGTGCGCTCGATGATGTTGTTGTTCTCGTCGAGCAGGTTGGCCAGCACGAAGACGTAGCCGGGGTAGAGCTTGCGGTCGGTCTCGATCTTGCGGTTGCGCTTGACCTCGGAGATGCGCTCGGTGGGCACGACGATCTCGTGGATGACGTCGGCGAGCTCCTCGGTCTTGCGGCGGCGCATGAGGTGCTCGCGGACGCGGTACTCCTGCCCGCTGAGGGCGTGGAGCGCGAACCACTGCGCCTTCTCGTAATTCGGGTGCCGCGGCTCCTCGGCGGGCGCGGCGTCCGCGGCGGCAGCATCGTCGCCCGCCCCCGGCGGGGCGACCTGCGGCTCGAACCCGTGCTTCGAATCGGCGTCGGTCATGATGGGCCTATAGCTTCCAGTGGATGACGAGGCTGGTGGCCTTGAGGAGGAAGAAATCGACGACGCTGGTGTAGGCGCCGAGGAGCACCATCGAGACCAGCACGACGACCGAGGAGTCGATGAGTTCCTTGTATTTTCGCAGGCCGCTCTGGGTGGGGTCCCAGGGCCACGAGCACTTCCTGAGCTCGACGACGACCTCGCGGAAGAACTTGCGGATCAGCGGGCGATTCTGCCAGGCGAGTGCCGCGAGGATGGCGAGGCCGACGCCCCAGCCGACCCAGCCCCAGTTGAACCGGAGCCACTGGAGGGCGCCCGCGGCGGCGCCCTGCGGCCCGGCGGTCAGCTCGTTGGTCTGCGCGATGAAAAGGCTCACGGCATCACCCCTTTCGGCCGACGCGGCATGGGCGGTCCCGGATTCACCGGGATCTGGCAGGAGAGACAGGACTCGAACCTGCAACCGGCGGTTTTGGAGACCGCTGCTCTACCAATTGAGCTACTCTCCTGTTCGGTTGTCCGCCCGCGCCGTCGCGACCTCGACTTCAATATTACTCCAGGATCTCCGCGACGCGACCGGCGCCCACGGTGCGGCCGCCCTCGCGGATCGCGAACCGGATCGTCTTTTCCATCGCCACCGGGGCGATGAGCTCGATCTCGATAGAGATGTTGTCCCCGGGCATGACCATCTCGACGCCCTCGGGCAGCTTGATGGTGCCAGTGACGTCCGTCGTCCGGAAATAGAACTGCGGGCGGTAGTTGCTGAAGAACGGCGTGTGCCGGCCGCCCTCTTCCTTCGTCAGGACGTACACCTCGGCCTTGAACTTCTTGTGCGGGGTGATCGATCCGACCTTGGAGATGACCTGGCCGCGCTCGATGTCCTCCTTCTTGACGCCGCGGAGCAGGAGGCCGACGTTGTCGCCCGCCTCGGCGCTATCGAGGAGCTTGCGGAACATCTCGATGTCGGTGACGACGGTCTTCTGCGTGGGCTTGAGGCCGACGATCTCGACCTCCTCCATGCGCTTGAGGACGCCGCGCTCGACGCGCCCGGTGGCGACGGTGCCGCGGCCCTCTATGTTGAACACGTCCTCGACCGCCATGAGGAAGGGCTGGTCTTTCGGGCGCTCCGGCATCGGGATGTACTCGTCGACGGCCTTCATGAGGTCCAGGATGGCCTTGCAGTCCGCGGAGTTGGGGTCGGCGCTCTCCATGGCCTTGAGGGCGCTGCCCTTGACGATGGGGATCTCGTCGCCCGGGAACTCGTACTTGGTGAGCAGGTCGCGGATCTCGAGCTCGACGAGGTCGAGCAGCTCCTTGTCATCGACCATGTCGACCTTGTTCATGAAGACGACGAGGGCGGGCACGCCGACCTGGCGGGCGAGCAGGATGTGCTCGCGGGTCTGCGGCATGGGGCCGTCGGTGGCGCTGACCACGAGGATGGCGCCATCCATCTGGGCGGCGCCGGTGATCATGTTCTTGATGTAGTCGGCGTGGCCCGGGCAATCGACGTGCGCGTAGTGGCGGTTCTCGGTCTGGTACTCGACGTGCGCGGTGTTGATGGTGATGCCGCGCTCCTTTTCCTCGGGCGCGTTGTCGATGTCGTCGTACTTCTTGACCTCGGCCAGGCCCTTCTTGGCCAGCACCGCCGTGATCGCGGCCGTCAGCGTCGTCTTGCCGTGGTCGACGTGACCGATGGTGCCGATGTTGACGTGGGGCTTGTCCCTCTTGAACGATTCCTTCGCCATAGTGCTTCTCTTCTCCTCAGGTTGCCGGTTTCTCCAAGCTGTTTGTCTCGCGCCGTGGCCTCTCTGCGTTGTCTCCTCGACCGACAGCCCACGATCGGGATTGAACCGACGACCTCGTCCTTACCAAGGACGTGCTCTACCAACTGAGCTACGTGGGCAAATCCGCTCTTGCATCCTCTGTCGTTGCGTCGTGCCTCCGGGCGTCGTATTCTCACCCCAGCCGGCGCCGGCATGCCGACGCTCCGCCTCGGCGCGCGCCGCAGTGCGACCCGCGCACAGCGCAGATTGACACGGAGCACCCGCCTTGACCGGCTAAAGTGAACGGCAACTGTGTCATCCCGAGCGACTTCGTCAAGGGATTTTTTTAGAATTTTTTGGTGGCCGTGGGGGGCGCGGCCGGGGTCCTAAGGTCTTGGCGGTCAATGGGGGCTCGCCGTCGCCCAGGCGGCCAGAGCGCGCCAAGTCGTTGGGGCTAGGTCCTGGGCCCGGGCATCGGGGCGGACGCCTAGGTTTTGGAGGGCATTCTCCCAGCGGGAACGATCGGGGGGTTGGCCGCCTTCCGGGGGAATCCAACAGGCCATGAGCTTGGCTAACTGCTTGCGTTTGTTTGAGAAACCACATTTGACCAGCGAGTTGAGCCGCGCGTAGGCGCTGGGGTCGGGCGCATTGGGAAGGAGGGTGAGTCGCACGATGGCGGAATCGACAGCGGGCGCGGGGTAAAAGACGGCGGGGGGCACGCGGCGCAGGAAGGTGACCTGACAACAGCATTGCACCAGGACGCTCACCGCGCCGTAGGCGGGCGTGCCGGGGGTGGCGACGAGGCGGTCGGCGGCCTCTTCTTGGACCATGAAGAGCATCCGCTCGGCGGCCCGGGAGGCGACGAGGGCCATGATGAGCGGCGTGGTGACGTTGTATGGAAGGTTGCCCATGACAACGCGCCCTCGGAGTTGCCCCGACTCGCAGAACGCCACGGCGTCGGCCCCGATGACCTGGAGGCGTCCCGATGCGGCGAAGTGTTCCTCCAGAAATTGGGCGAAGCCCCGGTCGATCTCGATGGCGCGGACCGGGTGACCGGCGCCGATGAGCGCCTCGGTGAGGCTGCCCAGCCCCGGGCCGATCTCCCACACGGGCTCGCCCGGCTCGAGGCCGGACTCCCGCGCGAGCCAGCGGCACAGGTTCTCGTCGTGCAAGAAGTGCTGGCCGAACCGGCGCTGCGGCGCCAGCCCGCGCTCCGCGAGGATCGCGCGGATCTCGGTCAGCGTCACGGGCGCCTCCCCGCCGGGCGGCGCGCGCGCCGCGGCATGAGAAAAGTTGCGGCAAAGAAATTTCCGCTTATAGTCCGCCCATGCCCGAGCCGAAACAGCCCGAGATCGTCGCGTACCTCAAGCCGTCGTGCGGCTGGAGCCGCGGTGTGCGCGCCGTCCTTCAGAAATACAGCCTCCGGTATGAGGATCGCGACATCATCGGCGATCCCGCCAACTATGCGGAGATGGTGCAGAAGAGCGGCCAGACACTCCAGCCCACACTCGACATCGGGGGGCGGATTCTGGCGGACGTGAGCGGCGAGGAACTGGAGCAGTGGCTGATCCGCGAGGGGGTGGTCAGGCCCAGCGACGCCCCGGCCGGGGCCCCCACCAACGCGGCCTGCTCCGACGAGGAGCACGCCGCGCAGGGCGGCTGGTCCGAGCCGATTCAGGTGCGGTAGCGGCCGTGCCTCGGAGATTCCCGCACCCGAACGCGTGAGCGTTTGGCCGCCAGAATGTTCGTAGTGCTGCCTTCAGGCAGCCGGGACCCACCAGAAATTTCCAAATGCGTGATGGGGCGCGCCCTCGAATCCGGCCCGCCCCGGTGGCGCCCCAGCGCAGCGTTGATTCGGCGGGCGGCGGCGCGCATGCTGTGCCGATGGAGCCGATGGGGCTGATCGCCGGACGCGGGGACTATCCGCTCGAATGGATCGAGGCGGCGCGGCGCGCGGGCGTGGGCCGGATCGCGGCGTGCGCGTTTGAGGGCGAGACCGACCCGGCGGTCGCGGGCGCGGTCGACGAGGTGTCGTGGATGCGCGTCGGACAACTGGGCCGCATGCTGGACCGGCTCAAGGCGTCCGGGGCGACGCGTGCGGTGATGGCCGGGCAGATCCGGCCCAAGAACCTCTTCGACCTGAAGCCCGACCTCAGGGCCCTCATGCTGCTGGCGCGCCTGCGGGAGCGCAATGCCGAGACGCTCTTCGGGGCCATCGCCGACGAGCTCGCGGGCGCGGGCATCGAGCTGGTGGCGGCGACGACCTTCATGGAGGACCGGATGCCCGGGCCCGGCTGGCGCATCGGGCCGCGCCCCAAGGCGCGCGCGCTGCGCGAGGCGGAGTTCGGGTTCCGGATCGCGAAAGAGGTCAGCCGGCTGGACATCGGCCAGGCGGTGGTCGTCAAGAACGGCACGGTGCTGGCGGTCGAGGCCTTCGAGGGCACCAACGACCTCCTGCGCCGCGGCGGGGCGCTCGGGCACGGGGGCGCGGTCGCCGTGAAGGTCAGCAAACCCGCGCAGGACATGCGCTTTGACGTGCCGGTGGTGGGGCCCCGGACGCTGGAGGTCGCGGCCGAATCCGGCATCGGGCTCCTGGCGGTCGAGGCGAGAAAAACCTTGCTTTTGCGCATGGAGAGACTAACCGAGCTTGCCTCTCGGCTGCGGGTATCGCTCGTCGCCATCGGATAGCCTATGCAAAAGCTCAAAGTTGGCGTCGTGGGCGTCGGCCACATCGGCCGGGAACACGCCCGGATCTATTCCCTGCTCGACGGGGTCCAGTTCGCGGGGGTCTACGACATCGATCCTGCGGTCTCCCGATCCATCGCGCAGCAGTACGACATCCGCACTTTCTCGTCGCTCGCGGACATGATCGAGGCGGTGGACGCGGTGTCGGTGGCCACGCCGACGTCGACGCACTTCGAGGTGGCCAAGCCCTTCCTGACGGCGGGGCGCAGCGTGCTGCTGGAGAAACCGATCGCGGATTCCCCCGACCCGGCGCGCGAGCTGGTGCGCATGGCGCGCGCCGGCGGCGCCGTGCTGCAGGTGGGGCACATCGAGCGGTTCAACCCGGTCCTGCGCGTCCTCGAGGAACGGCTCACGCACCCGCGGTTCATCGAGGCCCACCGCCTCTCGCCCTATCCCGGGCGCAGCACCGACATCGGGGTCGTGCTGGACCTCATGATCCACGACCTGGAGGTGATCCTGCACCTGGTGCGCTCGCCGATCCGATCCATCGACGCGGTCGGGGTGGCGGTGCTCAGCCGGGGCGAGGACATCGCCAACGCCAGGATCCGTTTCGAGAACGGCTGCGTGGCCAACATCACCACGAGCCGCATCAGCCCCGAGAAGATGCGCAAGATCCGCGTGTTCCAGGAGGACACCTACATCTCCCTCGACTACCAGAACCAGTCCGGCGAGATCTACCGCAAGCTCAAGTCCCAGATCGTCCGCGAGCGGGTGCCGCTGGAGAAGGAGGAGCCGCTCCGGCTGGAGCTCCAGTCCTTCGTCGAGTGCTCGCGGTCGAGGCGGGAGCCGGTCGTCAGCGGCGAACAGGGCGCCGCGGCGCTCGACGTGGCGATCGAGATCACCGACCGGATCTGGTTCGGCGAAAACGGGGGACCGCGGGCCGGCGGGTGAGCCATGCGCGTGTTCCTGATCGCCGGCGAGGCGAGCGGCGACCACCTGGGCGCCGATCTCATCGAGGCGTTGCGCCAGCGCAACCCGGCCATCGAATGCTACGGGGCGGGCGGCGAGCGGATGCTCGCGGCGGGGCAGCGCCAGTCCCTCGACCTGGCGTCGCACGGCGTGATCGGGATCTGGGATGTCCTGCGCCAGTACCCCAAGTACATGCGCTTCTTCTCCCAGATGGTGCGGGACTGCTCGGCGCTGCAGCCTGACGCCATCGTGCTCATCGACTATCCGGGCTTCAACATGCGGTTCATGGACCGCATCCGCCCGATCCTGCCGACGGCGAAGATCATCTACTACGTGAGCCCGCAGGTCTGGGCCTGGAAGCCGGGCCGCGCGGCCCTGCTGGAGAAGCGCGCGGACCTGCTGCTGTCGATCCTCCCCTTCGAGGAGGCGTGGTACAAGGACCGGGCGCCGAAGCTCAAGGTCGTCTGGGTGGGCCACCCGATCCTCGACAGGCTGCTGGTCTCGCGGGGCGACGACCGGGACGACGAGGGGCTGTCGGTGGCCCTGCTGCCGGGCAGCCGGGAGAAAGAGGTGAGCCGTCACCTGCCGGTCATGCTCCGGGCCGCGGCCATCATGGCGGAGTCGCGGGCGACGCGGTTCATCTGCCTCGCGCCCAATGACCGCGTCGCGGAACGGGTCAAGGCGATCATCGCGCGGGAGGTCGGCTGCGCGATCGACGTGCGGGTGCGGGTGGGATACTCGGCCACGCACATGTCGCGGTGCCACCTCGCGCTGGTGACCAGCGGGACCGCGACGCTGGAGTGCGCCGTGGCGGGCACCCCGATGGTCGTGTACTACCTCGTCGGGCCATTCACCTACTTTCCCGCGAAATTCCTGGTCAAGGTGCCCTATCTCGCGATGGTGAACCTGCTGCTCAACCGCGCCGCGGTGCCCGAGCTGATCCACATCCGCCCGCGCCCGGCGGAGATGGCCCGCGCGGCGCTCGACTTGCTCTCCGACCGCCCGCGCATGGAAAAACAGAGAGAGGATCTCGAGCGCGCGATCGGCATGCTCGGCGGCCCCGGGGCCTCGAGCCGCGCGGCCAAGGAGATCCTGGATCTATCCTACTGACCGCGATGCCCGCGAGACTCCTCGTCGTCGCCACCCCGATCGGCAATCTGGAGGACATCACGCTCCGGGCGATCCGGGCGCTGCGCGAGGCGGATGTCATCGCGGCCGAGGACACGCGCCACGCCTCGGTGCTGCTGCGGCACCTGGAGATCCGCAAGCCGCTAGTCAGCTGCCACCAGTTCAACGAGGCGCGCCGCCTGGGGCGCCTCCAGGAATGCTTCGATGCGGGGCAAGCCGTGGCGCTGGTGACCGACGCGGGGATGCCGGGCATCTCGGATCCCGGCGAGCGGCTGATCGCGCACTGCGTCCGGGAGGGCGTTCCGGTGGAGGTCATACCCGGGCCGTCGGCGGTGCTCCACGCCCTCGTGGCCAGCGGACTGCCCGCCTGCCCTTTCACTTTTGAGGGATTCCTGCCCCAGAAATCGGGGCGGCGCACTCGCGCCATCGAGGCCCTGCGCGACCGCGAGGCCACCACCGTCTTCTTCGAATCCCCCCACCGCATCGCCCGGACGCTCGAGGCGCTCGGTGCGATCCTCCCCCACCGGCGGATCTGCATCGCCCGGGAGTTGACCAAGAAGTTCGAGGAGTGCCTGCGCGGCACCGCGGGGGAATTGGCCGCCGCGCACGCCGGCCGCGCGTGGCGCGGCGAGATCACGCTGGTCGTCGGGGGCGCGGGTCGGGAGGACGAGGCTCGGCAGCCTGCCCAGCCAGAAACTTCGATCCACGGATAGTGGGCGCCAGAGCCTCACGGCTTCGGCTACATTTTCCCAAGCCGGCGGTCCGGGGGCTGATTCCCCCTGGCCGGCGCGGCGTCAGCGCGCGGTCGATCCGGCGGGGACGAAAGCGATCTCGATGCGGCGATTCCTGGCGCGGCCCTCTTCGGTGTCATTGGGGGCCACGGGGCGGGTCGGGCCGTGGGAGTGCACGACGAGGCGACCGGCGGGAATCTTGCAGGCCTCGATCAGGTAACGGGCGGCCGCGGTCGCGCGCGCGGCCGCGAGGTCCCAGTTGGTCGGGAAGCGATCGCGGTATTGCCTGCGGATGGGCAGGTCGTCGGAGTGCCCGACGACGTGGATTTCGCGGTCGTCGCCGGCGGCGGTCTTGGCGAGCTCCTGGAGGATATCCATGCCCTCGGGGAGCAGCCGGTCGGAGCCAGAGCGGAAGAGGATGCGGCTCGCGACCGATACCTCGATGCGATCCTCGCGCTGGCCGATCGCGACCTCGGCCCGCTTGCGCGCCTCGATGAGCCGGCGCTCCAGGTCGGTCTTCTCGCGGGCGAGCCGCTTCTGGAGATCCTCTTTTTCCTGCGCGAGCTTGCGCTCCAGCTCGGCCTTCTGGAGCGTCCTCCGCCGCTCGACCTCGCGGGCCATGCGGCGGTCATCCAGGGCGGTGCGCTCCGCGTCGGCGCGGCCGACCTCGGCGACGCGGGCCTTGCCCTCCGTGTCCGCCAAACGGGCCGCCAGGTCGCCCGCCCGCTTCTCGGAGTCAGCCAGGCGGGACTCCAGTTCCCCGATCCTGCCCTTGAGGCCATCGATCTCGCCGCGGGCCTTGGCCGCCTCCTCCGCGCGGGCCGAGTTCACGGCGGCGCTGAGGCGGCTGATCTCATTGCTCGAACGGCTCAGCTCACCCTCGAGGCGCTTGACCTCATCGCCCAGGCGGTGCGCCTCCGCCCCCAGGCGGGCGGCCTCGGCGCCGAGGCCCTGGAGATCGCGGTACAGCCAGACGCCCACGCCCAAGAGTATCGCCAGGGTGGCGCACAGTGTGATGATCCAAGCTTTCATGCTCCCATAGTGCGCCGTCCCCGCGAGAAACTCAACCCCGCGGGCGGGCCGGGCGCGCGTCATCGCCTTGCCACCGATGTCGAAACGGCACAGACTCGCCCCCATGAGAATCACCCTGCCCTGCGCCCTGGCGCTGGCGTCCGCCGCGATGGCCGGGACGGTGGCCGCGGCGCCGGCCGCCCCAGCGACCCAGACCCGGGCGCTGGATCTGACCCGGGTCAATGCGGCGGTCGTGGATGGCGTGCCGATGTCGCGGGTGACCATCCAGCCCAACGGCTGGGGCAGCAACCCGGAGTCCGCGACCCGCGACCTCGATCGCATCATGCGATTCTACGAGGGGCGCCCCGGTTTCCGGCGCGACCGCTACGTCAAGATCATCGAGATCGGGCGCGGAAAGTTCCAGTCCGACGGGCGGTGCTCGTACCTGGCGCCGGTCCGCAGGGGAGCGCGCTGAGGCGGGGTCGGAGGATCCCATGCGATCGTCTGATGCCGAGAGAACGACATTCCGGCTGGACTGCCAGCGGGCGGTGGCCAATGGCGTCATGGAGACCGCGGCGTCGACCTTCCTGCTCCTGATCGCCGTGCGCTACTTCCACGCGGGCTCTTCGGCCAAGGGGTGGATCGCCGCGGCGAGCAGCCTCGGATTTGTCGCGACCCCGGCGCTGGTGAATCTCGTGACCCGGATGGGCATCCTGCCCGCCCGCGCGGCCGCCGTCCTGACGCTGGCGGCGGGCGTGGCCTACTGTTTCGCGGCGATGGTGCCGGAACTGCACGTCTTCGTGGCGTGCGCCATGGTGGCCACCGCGGCCGCCTCGGCGTGCGTCCCCCTCTTCACGCAGATGTACCGCGACAACTACCCGGAGGCCGACCGCGGACGACTCTTCTCGCGGGCCGTCACGATCCGCGTGCTGGTGTCGGCGGGCTTCGGCTGGGCCGCGGGCCGGCTCCTCGAGGCGGACATCGGTCGCGCGCGGCTGCTGCTGCTGATCTTTGGGGGCGCGAGCCTGTTCGCGGCGACGGCGATCGCGCGCTATCCGTCCCGCGCGATCGCGCCCGATGGCGGGGGCCACCCGTTCTCGGCGCTGCGCTTCGCCTTCCACGACCGCCAGTTCGGGCTGATGCTGGTGAGCTGGATGCTGGTCGGTTTCGGGAACCTCATGATGTTCCCGCTGCGCGTCGAGTATATCGCCAACGCCCGATACGGTATCGCGCTATCGGCGACCGCGGTGGCGCTGCTCACCGGCGTCATCCCGAGCATCATCCGGTTGAGCAGCTCGATCTGGGGCAGCCTTTTTGACAGAATTAACTTCTTCCTCCTGCGCGCGGCGCTGGACGTGGTGTCGCTGGTGTCCATCGCGTGCTATTTCATCATGGCGCCGCCGGTCGGCCTGGTGTGGGGCTCGATCCTCTTTGGGATGACAATGGCGGGGGGCGAGATCTCGTGGAGCCTCTGGGTCACCAAGCTCGCGCCGCCCGATCGCGTCGCGGACTACATGGCCGTGCACACGTTCATGACCGGCGCGCGGGGCCTGGTCGCGCCGCTGCTTGCATTCCAGCTCGCCGAGCACCTGCCCATCCCGACACTCGGCTGGATCGCGGTCGGGTTCGTTTTTCTCGGCACCCTCGCCATCATCCCCGAGGTCCGCTTCGCCCCGGCCCGCCGCCACGCCGCGCCCATGGGACAGGGCGTCGCGGAATGACGGGCAGAGGATAGAAAGCCCGGGGCGGCCGCGGGGATGGCGGCGCCGAAAATGAGGCCGAAGCCGTGAGGCTTTGGCGGCCAAGCGCTGACGCGTTCGGCCACGGGAATTTTCGGGCTACGTCTTACCCTTCCGGTCCCGCTTCTTTCTCTTCTTCTGCGGCTTTCCGCCTTCTTCGGATCCCATGCCGTAGCGTTTTTCGCCGGCCTTGATGGGCCTGGCCATTTCGGCGAGCCAGGCGTCATGCAACCGCGTGAGTTCGGCGACCTTCTCGGGCATCTGCGCGGCGAGGTCGCTGGCCTCGGAGGCGTCCTTGGCGAGATCGAAGAGGCCGATCGTGCCCTTCTCGCCCACGAGTTTCCAATCGGCCGAACGCACGGCCCACCAGCCCTCCTCGCTCCCGGAGCACCAGAAGAGGTTGCGGGGCGTCGGCGCGGTCTCACCCCGCAGCAGCGGGAGGATGTCCCGACCGTCGAAACTCTTCCCGTCCAAGGCGCCGGCGCCCGCGGCGACCAGGGCGGTGGGCAGGATGTCGAGCGAGAACACGGGCGCCTCGAACTCGCCCGGCTTGAGCCGCGCCGGCCAGCACACGAGAAATGGCACTCGGATGCCGCCCTCGTAGTCGGTGTGCTTGCCGCCGCGCAGCGGCGCGTTGTCGGCGCCTTGCGCGAGCGGACCACCGTTGTCGCTGATGAAAAAGAGGAGCGTGTTCTCCCAGACGCCCTCGGCCTTCAGGGCGCCGACGACCCGGCCGATGGCGTCATCGAGGCGCTTGCCCATCGCCAGAAGCGTGTCGCGGTCTCGGTTGCCCGTGTTGAACTTCGCGATCTCGTCGGGCGGTGCCTGCAGGGGCGCGTGGACGGCGTTGAAGGCCAGGTAGACGAAGAAGGGCCGGGCCTTGTGCCTCGCGATGAACGCCGATGCCTCCTCGCCCAGGCGGTCGGTGAGGTATCCGCTCTCCTTGACCGGTTCGGTGCCGCGATAGATCGGGTCCGCGGGGTCATCGAGCTTGAAGTAATCGTGCGCCCCGCGGCCCAGGAAGCCGAAGACCTCGTCGAAGCCGCGCAGCGCCGGGCTCCACTCCGGCGTGGGGCCGAGGTGCCATTTGCCAAACTGGCCCGTCGCATAGCCCGCGGCCTTCAGGTGCTGGGGGAAGATCGTCTCGCTCATCGGCAACCCGCTCCCGGCCTCGCCGCCCGTGTAGAGGCCCAGCCGCTGCTGGTAGCGCCCCGTCATCAGGCCCGCCCGCGTCGGCGAACAGACATGGCCGCTCACATAGCCCTGCCTGCAGATCACGCCCTGTTTTGCCAGCGAGTCGAGATGCGGGGTCGTGACCTCCTTGGCGTGGCGCGGATTGAACAGCACATCGGCATAACCGAGGTCATCCGCGACGATGACTACGATGTTCGGTTTCGCGAATGCCGACACCGGGGGACAAAGGGCGACGAGAAACAGGAGAGAACGCAGCAGTCCGGACATGCGCGAGAGCCTAGCGCACGGGCAACGCCGGGCGCAACCGCGGGGCTTGGGCGGCCAAACGCTCACGCGTTCGGCTACGGGATGCGGTGCGGGAATCTCCGAGCTAGCGCCTCGCCCTCGGGTCGAGCACGTCGCGGAGGCCGTCGCCGAGGAAGTTGAGCGACATGAGGGTCATGGCCATGGCGGACGCCGGCACGACGAGCAGCCACCAGTAGCTCTTGATGGGGTTGATGGTCTGCGCACCCTGGGCGATGAGCGTCCCCCAGCTCGCCATCGGGGGCTGCACGCCGAGGCCCAGGAAGCTCAGCAGCGACTCCTCCAGTATGACCACCGGTATGGTGAGCGTGAGGTAGACGATGACGATGCCGACCAGATTGGGGAGAATGTGGCGGAACAGGATCGCCGCATGCGATTGGCCGAGGGCGCGCGCGGCCAGGACAAACTGGCGCTCCTTGAGCGAGAGGACCTGGCCCCGCACGATCCGGGCCATCGACAGCCACTGGACGGCGCCGAGGCCGATGAAGAGCAGGATGAATTTCGCCTGCGGCGCCCACTCGGGATGGCCGAGGCCGACGAGCGCCGCGCGGACGCGCAAGTCCAGGACGCTGATCAGGACGATGACGAACACCAGCCTCGGGATGGAGTACAGGACGTCGACGAGGCGCATCATCAGCGCGTCGGTCTTTCCGCCCGCGTAGCCGGAGACCGCGCCGTAGGTCACGCCAATGGCGAGGCTGACCAGCGCGCCGGACAGACCGACCATCAGGGAGATGCGGGCCCCCATGAGCGCGCGAGTTAGCACATCGCGCCCCAGCAGGTCGGTGCCGCCCCAGTGCGCGGCGCCCGGCGGCGCGAAGCGCAGGGGGCCGAGCCCGTCGTGGCTGTAGGGCGAAAGCCACGGGCCCAGGATCGCGGCCACCGACACGAGGGCCAGGATCGCGAGCGACACCGAGATCCGGCGGTTGGCGAGGCAGCGGCGGAGGAATGCGCGGTCCATGGCGTCAGTCCAGCCGGATGCGCCGGTCGAGCCACACGTAGGCCACGTCGACCGTCAGGTTGAAGGCGATCAGCAGCGCGCTGTAGACCAGCGTGACCCCGCCGGTGAGGAAGACGTCGCGGTTGAGCACGCTGTTGACGAAGAAGGGTCCCATGCCCGGGATGTTGAAGATCGTCTCCACGACGAGGGACCCCGTCAGGATGAACGCGGCGAGCGGGCCGGAGTAAGACACCAGCGGCAGCGCGGCGTTGCGGAAGGCGTGCACGAATAGCACGCGGGCCTCGGAAACGCCCTTGGCGCGCGCGGTGCGGACGTAGTCCTCGCCGAGCACCTCGAGCATGCTCACGCGGACCAGGCGCGTGATGTACGCCACGTACGGCAGGCTCAGGGCCAGGGCCGGGAGCCAGAGCTGGCGCAGCTCGCCCCAGCCACCGACCGGAAACCACCCGAGCCAGAAGCTGAACACCAGCATGAGCAGCGGCCCCAGGATGAAACTCGGCAACGACACGCCGACCAGCGCCAGCACCATCAGCGCGTAATCGGGGGGCCGATTGTGCGCCGCGGCCGCGCAGATGCCCAGGACCGAGCCGGCGACAATCGCGATCGCGAAGGCGGTGGCCCCCAGCGCCATCGAGACTGGCAGGGTCTGGCCGATCAGCTCGTTGACGGTGCGGTTGCGGTACTGCGTCGAAAGCCGCAGGTCGCCCCGAGCGACGTCCCACAGGTAGCGCCCCATCTGCTCGTGGACCGGTCCATCCAATTTGTACTTCTTCTCCAGCTCGCGGAGGATCTGCTCGGGGATCTGCTTCTCGCGGTCGAAGGGCCCGCCGGGCGCGGCGCGCATCAGGAGGAAGGTGAGGCTCGCGACCGCGAGCAACAGCAGCGGCGCCCCGGCGAGGCGCATGGCGATGCCGCGGCTCACCGGCCACCCCCGATGCGGAACATCTCGCGGATCGGATACTCGTCGATGGGATTCATCACGATGCCGCCGATGCGGTCCGGGTCATAGAGTTTCACGCCCACGTAGTGGAACGCGGGAACGATGGGCACATCGCCCGCGACGAGGATCTCCTCCGCCTGCCGCATGAGGGCGAAGCGCGCCGCGGGATCGAGCGTGCGGTTGGCCCGGTCAACGAGCTCGTCGTAGCGCGCGTTGCTCCAGCCGGTGCGGTTGTTGCCGCGCCCGGTGACGAAGCAATCGAGGAACGAGTTCGGGTCGGGGTAATCCGCGACCCAGGTGGATCGGGCCATGTCGAAATCGATCCGGTTGAGGGAATTCAAGTACACTTTCCACTCCTGCCTGCGCAGCTCGATGCGGACGCCGAGTTCCCGGCGGAACATGTCCTGCACCGCGACCGCGATCTCCTCGTCTTGCTCTGTGGAGTTGAAGAGCAGCCCGACCGGCGGGAAGCCCGAGCCGCCGGGATATCCGGCCTCCGCGAGCAGGGCGCGCGCGGCACCCGGGTCGTGGGGCACGCCGGCGGGGGGGTCGTAGCCCCGGATGCCGGGCGGGGTCAGGGACCCGGCGGGGGGCTCGCCGTTGCGGGTGATCCGCGCCACGATAAATCCCTTGTCCAACGCCATTGCGAAGGCGCGGCGGACGCGGGCATCGTCGAAGGGCTTCCGCGTGACGTTGAATCGATAGAAATACGCCGCGAGGATGGGCGCGGTGTGGCAATCGGGGCGCTTGCGCAATTCGTCCAGCAGCATCGGCGGGACGACGCCCTTGTCCAGCGTCAGGTCCGCCACGCCGGTGCTGTAGAAGTTGAACGCCGTGGTCGCCTGCGAGATCGGGAGCGCCTCGACCGTCTTGAGGCGGACCGAGGCCGCGCGCCAGTAATGGGGGTTGGCCTCGAGGCGGATGCGGTCGTTGATGCGCCATTCGACGAGCCGGTAGGCTCCGTTGGAGACGAGCTTGCCGGGCTTGATCCAGTCGATGCCGTGGCGCGCGATGCTGGGCAGATGCACCGGATAGTGCGTCTGGAACGCGCAGAGTTCCAAGAAAAATGGCGTCGGGGCGCGCAGGCGGACGCGGAGCGTGCGGTCGTCAATGGCGCGCACGCCCACGCGGGAGAAATCGCCCAGGGCGCCCTTGGCGTAATCCTCCGCGCCATCCACGTAGAAGAGCAGTTCGGAATACGGCGAGGTCGTCGCGGGATTGAGCGTGCGCTCCCAAGAGTTGGCGAAGTCGTGCGCGGTGACGGCGTCGCCGTTGCTCCAGCGCGCGGCCTCGCGGATATGGAAGGTGTACTCCAGGCCATCGGGCGAGATATCCCACCGCTCGGCCATCCCGGGCCCGATGGCTCCCCCCGCATCGCGCGAGGTCAACCCCTCGAAGAGCGCCATGACCAGCCGCCCCTCGGGTTGCCCGGATATGATCGCGGGATCGAGGCTCTCGGGCTCCACCCCGTTGATGAACACCAGATCCGCCCGCTCGCGCCCGGCCCCGCAGCCCGCGAGCCCAAGGGCCAAGAGCGCGGCCACGACCGGCCTCGCGTTCTTGCGCGGTTCGGCGTGCTCCGGGCGGCGGCAACTCGGGCGCATCAGTGGCCCAATCTCCCAGAAAACGCCCGGCCTGCCAAGGGCGCCAACACCCCGATATGGATTGAACGCGAGCCGGCGTAGCCGTATCCTCGCGTCATGGAACAGACGCGGGGCGCGGCCGGACGGGTATCGAGGCGGGGTTTCATCGCGGCATCGGGGCTGGGCGCTCTCGGGGCGGCGGTCCCGAGGACAGCGCGGTCGGCGGATGCCGCATCCGGGGCCGCGGCGCTGGGCAAGGGCAAGATCGGCGACGTGGAGGTCAGCCGCCTGATCCTGGGCACGAACATCATCACCTGCCACATGCACCAGCGCGACCTGTGGTATCTCAAGGACCTCTCCCGGCAGTACAACACCGACGCGAAGATCCTGGAGACGTTCGCGGTTTCGGAGGCCAACGGGGTCGACACGTTCATCACGCACGACGAGGAGCGCGTCCTCGGCCTGCTCAAGGAGCACAGGCAGAAGCACGGCGGCAAGATGAAGCACTTCGTCGCGCCGACGCCCGCGGTGAAGGAACCCGCGGACTACATGGAGGTCGTCCAGAGGCTCGTCGACGGCGGGGCCTCGGGCCTCTATGTCCACGGCGCGGCGGTCGATCCGCTGGTGGCCAATGGCAACGTGAAACGGGTCGGGGAATTCATCGACATCATCCGGGCCTCCGGGCTGCCGGCCGGCATGGCCTGCCACAACCTGGATTCGCTCAAGGCCTGCCTCGCCGCCAAGATCGAGTGCGACTTCTACCTGAAGACATTCCACCACCTGAAGTACCCTTCGTGCCCGACCCCCGAGGAACTGGCCGCCGACAAGAGCGACTTCTACCGGACGCACCGCTGCCAGGAGCGCCCGCACGGCATCTGGTGCGTGAACCCCGAGGAAACGGCGGCGTGCATGGCCGAGATCATGAAGCCCTGGATCGCCTACAAGGTCATGGCCGCGGGCGCGATCCTGCCGAAAGACGCCTTCAAGTACGCCTTCGACAACGGTGCCGATTTCATCCTCGCGGGGATGTTCGATTTCCAGGTCGCCGAGGACGCAAAACTCGCCGGCACCGCCTGCATCGCGGCCCGCGAGCGGAAGCGGCCGTGGTACGCCTGACTCGAAAATTCCCGTAGCCGAACGCGTGAGCGTTTGGCCGCCGATCGCGGCGCGACAATCTGATCTTTTCGGGTACATTGTGGCATGTCATCGCTCGTGATTCGGTTGGGGCTGGCTGGCGGGCGCGTGCTCCGTTTCGACTTGCCGGATGACTCGCCGTTGCCCGGGATACTCGCGAAGGTCCTGCCCGAGACGCTGTTCCTGCCGCAGCCCTGGTGGTTCTCCCACTCCCTGTGCTTCACATCCATACGACCGGAGCAGACCCACTTCGTCCACATCGTCGGCGCCGAACCCGGCTGGCGATACCCCCTGGGCACCGATTTGGTCGAATGGGTCGCCGAGGCCGATTTTTCAAACGAGGCCGCGGTGCGGCGCCTTCAGACGAAGATCCGGCTCGTCGATGAACCTCCCGGGACCAGCGTGGTCCAGTTCCTTCGATTGATCATGGCCGATGGCGCGGCCCACCATTTCCGAATCAGCGGCCCCGCGCGGCCCAAGGAGGAGCGGCACGCCGCCGCCGAAAAGATCGCCTCTCTGCCCGCGTTCGCGGCGCGGCACCCGGACGGCGGTCAGATGGTGATCAACCTGCACCTGGCGGTCGCCTGGCAGGTCATGCCCGGCGCGGTCGATGCGCCCCCCGGGGCATGGACCGTGGCCGATAGCCATCTGGAGTGACGGGCGCGCGGCCGCGACGAGCATCTCACAGCTCGATGGTGTCGTGGAGGCCCGGCGCGGCGCAGCGGATGCCGAACTTGCCGAGGATGCACTTGGCCAGCGCCTCGCGGGCGCGATCCTCACCGTGGGTCAGGATCACGCGCGGCTTGGAGCGCGCCACGGCGCCAAACCAGTGCAACAGGTCGCGCTGGCCGGCGTGCGCGCTGAACCCGCCCAGCGTGTGCACGCCCGCGCGCACGGCGATCGGTTCACCGAAGATCTTCACCTCGCGGGCGCCATCGACGAGCATGCGCCCGATCGTGCCGTGCCCCTGATAGCCGACGATGATCACGCGGGTCTCGGGCTTCCAGAGGTTCTGCCGGAGATGGTGGAGGATGCGCCCGGCGTTGCACATGCCCGCGCCGGCGAGGATCATGCAGGGCCCGCGGACATCATTGAGCGCCTTGGATTCCTCCGCGGTGACGGTCGCCTTGGAATGCGCCATCTCAAGGTCCTCCTGAATGGGGCGCTCGCGAATGAACGCCAGGGTCTCCTCGTCGAACAGTTCCCGGTGCTCCTCATAGATCGCGCTCGCCTGGATCGCCATCGGGCTGTCGAGGAACACGGGGAAGGGATCGACCTTGCCGCGGCGGAACATCCACGCCAGCAGCGCCAGCATCACCTGGGCGCGCCCCACCGCGAACGTCGGCACCAGCATCTTGCCCTTGGCCGCGACCGCCTCGCGCACGATCACGATGAACTCCTCGACGGTCTGCGCGAAGGGCTTGTGGTCGCGATCGCCGTAGGTCGATTCGAGAAAGACCATGTCCCCGTCCGGGAAGGGCTCGGGATCCCTCAATATCGGCGCGCCCCACGGGCCCAGGTCGCCCGAGAAGATCACGGTCTTGCGCGCGCCCTTCTCCTCGACGGTGAGCTCGATGCTGGCGGAACCCAGCATGTGCCCCGCCTCGACGAACCGCGCGCTGATGCCCTCCGCAACCGCCACCGCGCCGCCGTAGGGAACGGCCGAGAATCTTCCCATGATCGCCTCGACGTGGCCCGCGCCATATAATGGCTCGATCGGCTCCTTGCCGGCGCGCTCGCGTCGGCGGTTGGTCCGCTCGAGATCCGAGGCCTGCACCTTGGCCGAATCCCGCAGGATGAGGCCCGCCAGGTCGATCGTCGCCGGGGTGCAGCGCACCGATCCGGAGTACCCCCCGCGCTCCAGCAGCGGCAGGCGCCCCACGTGATCCAGATGCGCGTGCGTCAGCAGCACCGAGTCGAGCCGATCGAGCGCCAGCTCGGACGGGACGCGGTTCAGGTCGTCGGCCCTGGCGCCGCCCTGGAACATCCCAAAATCAACCAGGACCTGCGCCCCGCCCGCGCGCACCAGATAGGCGGATCCCGTCACCTCGCCGCCCGCCGCCCCGAGGACTGTGATCTTCATGCCAAAAACCTCCTTGCCGCCTTTTCGATCGGTGCAGGCGCGCGGCTACGCCCCCGATCTGGCGCGCATCTGGCTCGCCAGCGCCGTGGGAATACCGCCGCGGATGTGGCCAATGACCTCGTCCACCGAGTCGGTTGTCTTCAGCAGGTCCAGATCGCCGGGGCTGATCGTCCTCTCCGCGATGAGGGCATTCTGCACGAAGCCGCGCATGTGCCCCCAGAAGTCGGCGCCCATGGCCACGATGGGGAAGCGGTCGATCTTCTCGCACTGCACGAGGGTGATGGCCTCGAAGGTCTCGTCCAGCGTGCCGAAGCCACCCGGCAGCACCACGAAGGCGCAGGAGTACTTCACGAGCATGACCTTCCTGACAAAGAAGTGCTCGAATTCCACGAAACGGTCCAGGTAGCGATTGGGCTGCTGCTCGTGCGGGAGCCGGATGTTGCAGCCGATCGTGAAACCCCCGCCCTCTTTGGCGCCGCGGTTGGCCGCCTCCATGATGCCGGGCCCGCCGCCCGTCATCACCACGAAACCCTCTTCCGCGAGCCTCTTGCCGAGGTCGCGCGCCATCCGATAATAGCGGTGGTCCTCGCGGAACCGCGCCGAACCGAACACCGTCACGCACGGCCCCTCGAAATCCAGCGACTCGTAGCCCCGCAAGAACTCCAGGAATACGCGCACCGCGCTCTCGAGATCGGCCCCGCGCTCGCGCCGCCCCTCCAGCAGCCGCCGCTCCGCGTGCTCGACCGCCTCTAAGAAGGGCTCGCGCCTCCCGCCCGGCATCGCTTGCGCCGTCATGGATATATCCCTAGCAGCCCATTGGACTTTGGGAAGGCCGCGGGCCCTCCCGGCGCAACCGGGGAGGGACGCCGGCCTCGGCGTCCGATGGCGTTCTTCAACAGGCTGCTGGAAAGCCAAACCGCCTTATTCCAGAATCATCAGCCCACTTTGGCGTAGGTATCCTTCAGCGCCTTGGCCGAGGCCTGGAGGCCCTGAATCTCCTTGGGCCAGAGCTCCAGCTCGACGTGGCCGAGCGCGCCCTTCCGGCCAACGACCGTGGGCACGCTGATGGAGATGTCGCGGATGCCGTAGGCGCCCTTGACCGGGCTGGAGACGGGCAGCACGCGCCGGCGATCCAGCGCGATGCAGTCGATCACCTCGCGGATCGCGACGCCGACGGCCCAGCCCGCCCCGCCCTTGCGGGAGATCACCTCCGCGCCGCTCTTCTTCGTGCGCTCGAAGATCTGGCCCTGGAAGGTCGGGGTGACGCCGGGAAATTTCAGCAGGGGGAAGCCCTCGACGGTGGCGGAGGACCAGACGGGGATCATGGTGTCCCCGTGTTCTCCCAGAATCATCGCGCGGATCTGCGTGGCCGGGAGTTTCAGCGCCTCGGCGATCAGGGAACAGAACCGCGACGTGTCGAGCATGGTGCCGAGGCCGATGACCTGATTCTCGGGAAGGCCCGTGGCCTTCCACGCCAGGTGCGTGAGGATATCGACCGGGTTGGAGACGACGAACACGATCGCGTCCTTGCGGAGGCCCGCCCCCTTGAGGCTGTCGAGGATGCCCTTGAAGAGCGCGACGTTGCGATTGATGAGGTCGAGCCGCGACTCGTCGGGCTTGCGGCGCAGCCCGGCGGTGATGCACACCACGTCCGCGTCCGCGCAATCGGGATAGCCGCCCGCGCGGATGACCTGATCGGCGCAATAGGCGGCGCCGTGCAGCAGGTCGAGGGCCTCGCCCTCGGCGGACGCCTGGTTCGCGTCGAGGATCACCAGCTCGCGCGCGATGCCGCTGCACTGGAGCGCGAACGCGGCGCAGGAGCCGACGCGGCCCCCGCCGCCGACGATCGCGACCTTCACGACTTGCCCCCCGTGGATCTCATGATCTCGTCGGTCACTCGCTGCACCAGGGCCTCCAGCTCGGCGTTGGTCATGCCACCGGCATCGGCGCCGCCCCCCGAGGCAGGCGAGGAGCAGCCGCACGGGCGGTCCGAGATCATGTTCCAGGGATCGACCTCGCAGAGCTGCACGGGCTTGTAATCCTCCCGCGGGTCGGGCAGGCCGAGCTTCTTCTTGATGTCCAGAAGCTCCCGCACGCCCTCGGCGGGGATCGTGGTGCGGTTGGTGGGCAGGTGCGAGGCGACGACCACCGTGCGGCAATAGGCGTCGGTGATCTCCATCTTGAAGTAGGCGTCCTCGACGCTGGTGCCCCAGCAGATGACGCCGTGGTTGCCCATCAGGATCGACTGGTGCTTCGGCGCGAGGGGCTTGATCACCTCCTGCATGTCGGCGCTCCCGGGCGTTCGATACGGCGCCAGCGGCGCGCGGCCCACGAAGACCTCCATCTCGGGGATCAGGCACTGCGGCGGCTCGAGCCCCGCCATCGCGAACGCCGTCGCGTAGACGGGGTGCGCGTGGGCGACGGCCTTGGCCTGCGGCACGGCGCGATAGATGGCCATGTGGGTCAGGATCTCGCTGGTGCGCTTCCACGTCCCCGCGAGCTGGTTGCCATCGATGTCGACGAGGCACATCATCTCGGGCTTCATGAAGCCCTTGCTCACGCCCGTCGGCGTGCAGATGAACACGTCGCCGAGCCGCGCGGAGATGTTGCCGCCGTTGCCGTCGCAGTAATCCCGCTGCCAGCAGCGCTTGCCGATCTCGCAGATCTGCTGCTTCAGGGACTCCGCCTCCGGCGAGCGGAACAGCTTCTCCCACTCGGATTTCGTGCCGCCGGCGGACGGGGCCGCGGGGGCGGTCGCGGGTGATGGCGCGGGCCCGTCGGCCTCGAAGATGACCTTGACGCCGCGCTCGGCAAACACGTCTCGCGCGCCGGGGGTGAGCCGGATGTCGCGGTTGAACCGGAAGACCTTCTCGCCGGTCTTGGCGAATTCCTCCGCGTCTCTCTGTGCGAATAGTCTCATGGTGTCTTATCCTTTCGGGTCTCGGCCCCCGGTCTTGGTCTCCGGCGGGCAGTAGAATTCGTCAATGAGCGCGGCGCAGTAGGCGTCCACGGGCGTGGGGCGCTCAAAGGGGCAGGCGGCCTCGCGGCCCTCGCTGATGCCGATCTCCTGGCCGACGCCCGCGCCCAGCGTGTCGTACACCACGATCGCCGGGTCGAAGACGCGCTTGCCGCAGAACGTGTCCTTCTTCCACGGCGAGGTCAGCAGCAGCCGCTCGCCCCGGAACGCGGGATGGCGGACCGAGAGCGTCACGCGCCCGATGACCGTGCCCATCCTCATATCGCCAGCTCCCCCTCGGGATCCACGATCCCGAGCACCGACCACCGCGCGGGGCTTCGGTCGTCGCCCACGAGTTTCCGCGCCTCGGCGCCATCGGAGGTGATGAGAACCTTCTGCCGGATCCCGGCGCCGAAGGGATCGATGACGATCTGCGGCGGTCCCTCCTCCTTGCCCTCGCCGTCGAGCGGCTGGGCGATGAGGAGCCGCCAGCCCCCGAGGCTCTTGTGCTTCACCGTCGAAACGACGTGGCCGATTATTCTAGCGAGGCGCATGCCGCTCCTGCCCCTCCCACCCTCTTCCATCTTCCTCTTCCATCATCCTCCCCGCTGCCAGTCCCACCTCGTGGCACGTACAGGCAAGCGGGTCAAAAGCAGCACCATACTCCGATTCGTCCTCGCGGAACCGCTGCCCCAGGCCATCCAGCAGGGCGAGGATCATCCGGACGATCTCTTCGAGCTTGCCTTTGCCGGCGTCGGCGAGTTGGGATTCGATCGCCTTTCGTGCGACCAGAACATCGAGGCACGCCGCGCACTCCACCGCCGAGCCGTGCGCGATCTGCCAAAACCGCCCGCGATCCCTGTGGGAGAACTTCGCGTTACCTTCCGCGAGATTCAGGGCGACGCTGGTCGATGCACGCTCCAACTGGTCCTTGGCGGAAAAACCGCGCGGAAGCGTCTCGATCAGCGCGTGGGTCCACGCGACAAAGGCGATAGCCTTCTGGTAGACTCTTAGGTTCTCGTGGGAGAAAGCCATGGTGCGCTAACCTCGACGTGGAGGAAGTGGGGAGAAGAAGATGGAAGTTGGAAGAACCATCGCTCAAAAGAGGTTGAGATTCTCCACCATCACGCACCGCCTCGATCGCGTGAAGGTCATGGGGGTGGTGACGCCCTCGCCGGTCGGGGTCGCGATGGAGAAGCTGAGGAATCCCTCGCCGCCGAGCCCCAGGCCGGTCATGCAGGGGCCATTCTTGATGAAGAGCGTCGTGTCCACGGCCTGCGCCATCTTGGTCAGGCGGCCGACGTGGACGGAGTGCATGATGGCGGTGTGGCGGTAGCCGTGCTCGGCGCGGATCGCGGCATCGATCGCGGCGTCCACGTCCTTGACCCGGACGATGGGGATGAAGGCCATCATCTGCTCCTCCTGGACGAAGGGGTGTTTCTCGTCGGTCTCGCCGAAGAGCAGGTCGCACTTGTCGGGGACCTGGATGCCTATCTGCTGGCCCAGGAACTTCGGCCCCTGGCCCACGAGCTTCTTGTTCAGCTGCGGGTGCGGGCAGCCGGCGCCCTGGCCCTCGGGGAAGGTGAACGCGGCCTTGGTCAGCGCGTCGATCTGGGGGCCGGTCAGCTGCATGGCGCCGGCGCGCTTGAGCGCGGCGATGAGCGCATCGGCCACCGAGGCGACGACGAAGACCTCCTTCTCCCCGATGCAGAGGAGGTTGTTGTCGTAGGCCGCGCCCTGGATGATGCTGCGGGCGGCGCGCTCGAGGTCGGCGGTCTCGTCGACGACGACCGGCGGGTTGCCGGGGCCGGCGCAGATGGCGCGCTTGCCGGTCTTCATGGCGGCCTTGACGACGCCGGGGCCGCCGGTGACGCAGAGGAGCGCGACGCGCTCGTCGGCGCACATCGCGTTGAAGGTGTCGAGCGTGGGCTTGCGGACCGTCGTGAGGAGGTCCGGGATACCGGTCTCGCGGAAGATGGCCTCGTTGTAGGCGCGGATCGCGACGGCGGCGCAGTTGCAGGCCGAGGGGTGCGTGTTGAAGACGACGGCGTTGCCGGCCGCGATCATGTTGATGGCGTTGCCGGTGAGCGTCGGGATGCTGTGCGTCGAGGGCGTGACCGCGCCGATGACGCCCCACGGCGCGAAATCGATCACGGTCAGGCCGAAGTCGCCGCTGAAGGCCATGCGCTCCAGGAACTCCACCCCGGGCACGAGGCGCCCGCAGATGCCGAGCTTCTCGATCTTGTGGTCGAGCCGCCCGATCTTCGTCTCCTCGAGCTCCAGCGGACCCCACTCGGCGGCCTTCTCCTCGGACATCCGGCGGATGACGCCGAGGGCCTTCTTGCGCGCCTCGGTGCCCGACTCCCGGAGTCTCTCGAACGAGGCGTGCGCGGCGCCGACCGCGTCCTCCATCCGGTCGTAGACGCCGAAACCGGTCTGGCCCGACGCGACGACGGCGGTCTGCTTCTCCAGGCGCGCGAGGACCTCCCTCACGACCCGCGATACGATCTGCTCATCCATTTTCATGCGATCCTTAAATCCTCATTCCGCACCACACCAGGTCCGTCGTCATTGGTGTCCATTCGTGTCCATTCGTGGTTCAAACCGCCTCACGCACTGGCGCGGTAGACCAGTTTCTTTCCGATATCGACGGTATCGACGATGCCGACGACGACGGCGTCCACGGGCGAGTCCTTGTCGCTCATCCCGAGGCGCGCGGAGCTGCCCTGGGCGACGAGGACCATCTCGCCCTCGCCGGCGCCGATCTGGTCGACGGCGACGAGCGTGGAGCCGCCGGCGCGGAGCGCCCCCGCCTCCGGCGAGTCGGCCGTGAATGGCCGGACCAGCAACAGCTTGTTGCCGGTGATCTTGCCGTGCTTCTTGGTGGCGACGACGCTGCCCTCGACCTTGGCGAGGATCATGGCGATGTGCTCCGGTGGCCGATCACTTGGCCTTCGGCAGCACCGCGCCGAGGTCGCCGTGCGGGCGGGCGATGACGTCCACCGACACGACCTCGCCCAGCGCCTGCGCCGCGTTGCGGCCCGCCTCGGTGGCGGCCTTGACGGCGGCCACGTCGCCCTGGACCACGACCGTGACCATGGCGTTGCCGACCTGCGTCAGCGGGCCGACGAGCTCGACGTTGGCGGACTTCAGCATGGCGTCCGTCGCCTCGACGAGCGCGATCAGCCCGCGCGTCTCTATCATTCCAATTGCCTGGCTCATGGTTCTCCTTGTCTCTGTATTCCCTGTTCTCCGAATTCCGGCTTTTACTGAAATCGATTTCCTACCTCTCGCGCCCGTGGCCGAGCTTCTCCCAGGCGTTGCGCGCGATGATGATCTCTTCATTGGTGGGTATGACGCGGACCTCGATGGCCGAGCCCGCCGCGGAAATGACGGCCTCGCGGCCGACGGCGCCCTCGTTGGCGGCGGGGTCGAGGCGCAGGCCGCAGAACTCCATGCCGGCGCAGACCTCGGCGCGGATGTCGGGGTTGTACTCGCCGATGCCGCCCGCGAAAATGAGGACGTCGGCGCCGTTGAGCTCCACGAGGAACTGGCCGACGTACTTGCGGATCGAGTCGACGAAGACCGCCAGCGCGGTGCGGGCGTCGTCGTTGCCGGCGTTGGCCGCGGCGCGCACGTCGCGGATGTCCCCCGAATCGAGGCCGGACATCCCCTTGAGGCCCGCCTCTTTCGCGAGCGCGGCCTCCATCTGCTCGATGGAGAGCCCGGCGAGCTTCTGGACGTAGAAGGCGGCGAAGACATCGAAATCCCCGACGCGGTTGTTGTGGGGCAGGCCGCTCTGTGCGGTCATGCCCCAGGAGGAATCGACCGCGACGCCATCGCGCACGGCGCAGATGGAGGCACTCCCGCCGAGGTGGCAGGAGATCATGCGCAGCTTCTTGGTCCCGCGGATCTCGGCGGCGCGCTCGGTGACGTAGCGGTGGCTGGCGCCGTGGAAGCCCTCGCGCCGGATGCCGTATTTCTGTTCCCACTCCAGCGGGATGGGGAACCGGCGCCGAGCGCGCGGGAGGCTGTCGTAGAAGGCCGTCTCGAAGGTGCCGATGCAGGGGAGCCCGGGCTGCCGGGCCTGGAAGGCGCGGACGGCCTTGACGTACGGCGGGTTGTGCGCCGGAAGCAGCGTGTACAGCGCCTCCATCGCCGCCAGCACGCCATCGTCCAGCAATTGCGTGCCAGAGATCCCCTTGGCCATCACCGGCTTGAAGCCGACCGCGGCCAGTTCCCCGAGGCCGTCCAGCGCGCGCCCGCGGAGTTTCTCCTCCACCAGCGCGATCGCGGCCCCGTAGTCGGGGAAGGCGCCCTCGCCCTCCTCGGGCCTGGCGTCGCCGACCTGCGCCTTCCACGCGCCACGCGGGGCGCCGATGCGCTCCACGGATCCGCGCGCGAGCAGGCGCTCGGCCGGCATCTCGAACAAGCGAAACTTGAACGAGGTGCTGCCGATGTTGGCGACCAGGATCTTGTTCTTGGCTTCCACGTCATCCTCCCCCGCGCGGGGTGCGCGGGGTTCCGCGGGGCGCGGTCATCGCGCCCCGGGCGTCACTTTGCCGCGGCCTTCGGGGCCAGGAACTTGCCGAGCTTGGAAAGGTCCTCGTGCGGGCGCGGGATCACGTGCACCGCGATGACCTCGCCGATCGACGCGGCCGCCGTGGCGCCCGCCTCGACCGCCGCCTTCACCGCGGCCACCTCGCCCTTGACGAAGGTCGACACGAAGCCCGAGCCGACTTTCTCCCAGCCCATCAGCTCGACGTTCGCCGCCTTGAGCATCGCGTCCGTCGCCTCGAACAGCGGGGTCAGGCCCCGGGTCTCTATCATTCCGATTGCTTGTCCTGCCATATGTTTGTCCTCCGTGCGCGCGCGGCTCAGGCCGTGAAGAAGGCCAACAGGCCCTCGCTCGGCCGCGCGATGATGTGAGAGCCCACCAGGTTGCCCACCCGCGTGGCGGCCTCTTTGCCCGCCTCCACCGCGGCGCGGACGCTGCCCACGTCGCCGGTGACGATGGTCGTGATCAGCGACCCGCCGATGGGGATCGATTTGACCAGCTTCACGTTCGCGGCCTTGACCATCGCGTCGCTGGCCTCCACCAGCCCCACGTAGCCGCGCGTTTCTATGATTCCGAGTGCCTCGTTCATGTTACCTCTGTGTTGTTGCTCCGATGTCGCTGCCTCAGCGCAAAAGCTCCACCCTCTCCGCCGCCTCCAGGTTGCAGGCGTTGGCCTCGTCGGTGTCGATGTGGACCTCCAGCTTGAAGGTCGGGTCCACCCGCACCAGCAGGTCGTCGAAAATCGTCGTGCAGTCCCGGGAGACCACCCGCAATTTCATCAGGTCCTTGTGCTTCACCCCGTAGAACGCCGCGTCGTCCGGCGACATGTGCACGTGCCGCGCCGCCCGGATGATCCCCTCCCGCATCTCCAGCATCCCCGCCGGGCCCATCACGAAACCCCCCGGCGTCCCCGCGATGTCCCCCGACATCTTCACCGGCACGTCGATGCCCAATTGCACCGCGTCCGTGATCGCCAGCTCGATCTGCGTCAGGTTCCGCGTCGGCCCCAGGATGCGCAGGTTCGGGATGATCCGCCGCCTCGGCCCGATGAGCGTCACCGTCGCCGTCGAGGCGAACTGCCCCTCCTGGTACAGCCACTTGTGCGCCTCCAGCTTCGCCCCGGGCCCAAAGAGCACCTCGAGATTCTCCTGCGACACGTGCATGTGCCGCGCCGAACTGTTCACCACCAGCTGCGGCACCGACGGCACACCCGGGCGCCTCGCCATCTCGCGAAACACCGTCTCGCGCACGACGCGCTCCACCAGATCCCGGCTCGGGGCAAGGGCGGCCATAGTTTTAATGATTGACTTCCGTCATATTCACACGGCCCGCGTCGCGCGTCAAGGGGTTTTTTCCGGGGCCCGGAGGAAGTGGTCTCTGGGGAGGGTGACGGCGGCGGCGCGGAGCTGGGCGGGGCTGGCGTCGGAGAGGAGGTGGACGGCATCGGACCAGGGGAGGACGAAGAAGGGGGTGCGCTGGCCGAGCTTGGTGGCGTCGGCGCAGAGGACGACGCGGGTGGCGCGGCGGGCGGCGGCGCGCTGGAGGCGGATGATCTCCTCCTGGGAATTCCAGAAGCCCTCGGCGGTGACGCCCTCGGCGCCGAGGAAGGCGACATCGATGTGCCAGTGGCCGACGGAGCGCCGGGCGGTGTCGCCGAGGAGGACGGACTGGCGGGCGAGGAAGCGGCCGCCGAGGAGGTAGACCTGGAGGGCCTCGACGGGGGCGAGCAGCTCGGCGCAGGGGATGTTGCAGGTGACGACGGTGAGTGGGGAGACGGGGTTCTCGCGGAGGGCCTCGGCGACGGCGAAGGGGGTGGTGCCGCCGTCGAGGTAGCAGGTCTGGCCTGGCTTCAGGAGGTCGCGGGCCGCGCGCCCGATCTGGCGCTTGGCGGCGGCGTTGGTGGCCTGCCGCTGGCGGAAGGAGGGGAAGTTGGCGTTGTAGTCGCTCAGCGCGCCGCCGTAGGTGCGCGTGATGCGCCGCTCGCGCTCGAGCGCGGCGAGGTCGCGGCGCGCGGTCGCCTCGGAGATATTGAGCCGCCGGCAGAGTTCGGAGACCGGCAGGTAGCGGAACTGCGAAAGGAGGCTCGCCACCTCATCGCGACGCTTCCGGATGACGTGCTCGGGTACGCGCACGAAACCATTTCGCACAGGAAATGATCGAAGGCAATCAGTTTTGGGGAGGGGACGCGTGCCGCAGATTCCTACAATATCCCGCCCGAGCAGAGCGGCACGCGGAAATCGCCTCGAATGAGACACAAGCACCCCCATCACGCCCAACCGACCGGAGCCCGGCGAATAGGGCCATGACCGGGTGGGCCCGCATGGCGCCGCTGACAACGGCTGCTGTACGGACTTGAAAATTGCCGCAGCGCATCCCGTAGCCGAACGCGTAAGCGTGTGGCTGCCAAAGCCTCACGGCTTCGGCTACATTTTCCCAAGCCGGTGGTCCGGCGACTGCCGGATGGGATCTGACCTGAAACTTCAAAGTTGGTGATACTTTGATGTGTGTCACAAAAGACACGTCATCAGAAGGTTATGCGAATGCCGCCTGAAGGCGGCACGACGAGCCCAAGACCACGGGAATGTTCGTAGTGGTGCCTTTAGGCACTCCGCGACCCACCAGAAGTTTCCCCCTGAATAATCCGGCGCGTGGAGAGCTCTGGCTAGCAGCCTGTCGGACTTAGCCAAGTCCGACAAGGCTGCTAGAAAGCAAAACCGCCTTATTCCAAGGCAGTTATGATGGGCAAGACCCAGATGTGGCACCGTGCCTGAGCGAGTTTAGCGAATCGTGCCCTCGTTGCATAACTCCTTTGCTCGCAAATAGGAGGCGGTTTTGCCAGAGGAGGCTGCCGGACAAAGTCCGACAGCCTCCTAGC
>JADLBR010000340.1 GCA_020847615.1 Verrucomicrobiia bacterium | reverse complement strand
TTGGGCCGGAGGATTGGCGAATGTGGTATGCGTGCACGGGCGCGCGGCGGAGCATCGGCCTCGCCACGTCGAAAGACGGAGTCGCCTGGGCGAAGCATCCCGGCAATCCCGTGTTAGAGCCCACGGAACCGTGGGAAGAGGGCTACATGTCGCCCACGAGCGTTCTTCAGGTGAACGACCGGTTCTATCTCTACTACTGGGGGCCGAGCCATGTGTTCCCTGACCGCGCCACGGGCAAGATGCCCCAGCCAAAGATGAAGTACATCGCGCTCGCCACGTCCGAGGATGGCATCCATTGGACGAGGCAGGGACACGTGGATGGGCGCTCCGGCGCCGTGCTCGGCCCGGAGCCTCCCGGCATCAACGAGCACGCGGCCGCCGGGGGCAGCGGCGTGGACGCCGCCAAAGTATTCTATCTGCCGGAGGAGGGGGCGCGGCCCTGGCGGATGATCTACACCGCCTTCGGCCCGCACGGGCAGTGGAACGGGTTGGCCGAGAGCGACGACGGCATCACGTGGCACCGGACACAGGCCCCGGTCGCCGACCACAGCGGCTTCCACACGCGCGCCACGGGCAATCACCATGATAGCGGCCAGACCATCCGCTGCCCCGTGCGCGTCGGCAGCGCGTGGGCCGCCCTGAGCTTCGAACTGGATAGTCGTGACTCCGCGCCGATCGTCGGGCTCTCGCTCGACCGCTGGATCACCCTCGGGCGCCGCACGCTGTACCGCAATCAGGACTACGAGCGCGGCAGCCTGCACCCGTGGGCCATCGAGGCGGACGAGGAATGGTTCTATCTCTACTACAGCACCGGCCAACGCAGCCTCGGCCTGATCCGCGCGCCGAAGCGCAGTGTCCAACAGCCGATCCTGCTCTGGCAGAAGCAAGCCATCCCGCCCGCTGGCGCGCAAAGCATGATTCTCGAACCCGACCGGCACCCGTTTTCGTTGCATCTCACCAGCAATCAGGCCGGCGAGTTGCGCCCCGTCGTTTGGAATCCCGCCAGCCAGGAATGGCTGGAACTCGATCCGATACCTGTTCACGCTGAGACACTGTGCAGCGTTTCGCCCCTGCCGGCGCATGCCAAACTGCGGTTGAGATTCAAGCCGGAACAAGACCCCAGCATCGTCTCTGCATGGGTGATCCAGCAATGACAGGATCGCGACATCCTCGGTTCGCCCAGACCGGGTCCGAGCGCCACCGCCTTCCCCATCGTGAATCTGGCCCCTGGCCGCAACGTCATCCGAGTCCGCGCGGGGCAACGTCGCACGGGCATGAACGACCAGAGAGTTGAGCGCGCGAACCCCCAACTGATTCTATTGCCTCAGCCATGACCGCGAGACAGTTTCGGATCACATCCGCGTCGCTGGCGGCGCTGGCGATCGCCGTGTCTGCCCGCGCCGCCGGGATCGAAACCGATCCGCTGTGGGCCGCCAGGGGAAAAGACGGGGGTGCGGCCGGGGCGGTGGGCAATCCTACGGTCGCACACATCCAGCGCACGATGAAGGCGCTGGAAGCCTCGACGGCAGAGAAACCCGCGCATGTGCGGGTGATGTTCTACGGGCAGTCGATCACGGCGCAGGCGTGGACTAAGACGGTGCAGGCGCAGCTTGAACAACGCTATCCCACGGCCACGTTCGAGTTTCTCAACGCGGCGATCGGAGGGTACCAGTCGCCGCTGCTGAGCCGCACGGCCGATCACGATCTGTATCCGTTTTACCCGGATCTGCTGTTCTTTCACGTTTACGGGCCGATGGACAAGTACGAGGAGATCGTGGGGCGCGTGCGCGAGCGCACCTCGGCGGAGATCGTGATCTGGACGAGTCATCTCTGCAGCACCTCGCGCGAGAAGATGGATGAGGTCCGGGCTGCTGACGATGCGCGTGCGGAGCTGATCCGCGCCGTGGCGCCCAAATACAACTGCATGCTGATCGACCTGCGCGAGAAGTGGCGGCGCCACCTCAAAGAGGCCGGCACGAATTTCCGGGACTACCTTTCGGACGGCACGCATTTGAATCCGAAAGGGTGCGACCTTTACGCGAAGCTCATCGGCGAAGAGCTGGTGCGCGCGCCAGATCTGGGCGACAATCCCGCGACCTCAGGGACGATCGAAACCGTGGCAGCGGCTTCGCCCGCGGTGACGAAAGATCCGGACGGCAGACTGACGCTGCGCTTCACGGGCAACCGCGTGGTGGCTGTCTCCGACGGCTCGGGCGCGGCGGGCGCGAGGGCCAAAGTGCTGCTCGACGGCCAGCCGATGGACGGCCTGCCTGAGCTGTGGGCGATAACACGCCCGAGCAAGGGCCCGGCCGGGATCTGGATGCCAGCTGTCAACCATGTCTCGTTTAGCAGGGTGCCGGTGGAAGAGGATTGGACGCTGACGTGCCTGCCCGACTCCACCCCGGACGGCAAGAGGCTCCACTATAAGCTGCGGGGTTCGGTCACGGGAGTAGACGGCGAGGGCCTGAGCACTGAACGTTTTGTATCAGGTTCGCAGCGCGCGATCATCGAGCCGTCCGACTGGCGGGTCGCCTGGACACTGGAGTACAAAAAGGCCACGTTGCCTGTGGGTTTCCAGGTGACATGGCGCTCGTATCCGATGTTCGCCCGTGCCTATGAGCCGAAGCCTGCGGGGACGCGAACCCTGCTGCTGCAGGGCTGCGCGAACCGGGAACACACGCTGACGCTGGTTTCCGAAGGCGGTGCGTTGGGCATCGGCTCGTTTGTTGTTCATGCGCCGTGCCAAAAGCGATTTCTATCAGGATCCCCCGAGCCATGAAGCCACCACTTAACCGCCCTGTCGGGTGCATCTGCCGGGCAGTCACCGTTGTTGTCGGCGCATGGGCAGCGCTCCCTTCCGCCTCGGGCGACGCCCCCCTGCAGGCGGCCGCCGAGCGAGTTGCGGGCCAAGTCGTCGCCTCGAACAAGTCGTACAAGAATGTGAATCCGTATTTGTCGCGGACGTACACGTTGGATCTGACGCTGGAGGCGCTGCTCGAATTGTCCGAGACTTCGGGGAATCCCTCCTGGCGGGAGCATGCCCTTGCCGTGATCCGGCGACGGGAGCTCACGCCGGCCACCCCGCTGCCCTACCAGGCGCAACCGTTCACCGCGATCAACTACGCCCTCTTTCGTGCCACCGGCGACCACGACTGGCTGCCGATCTTCGTGCGCGAGTCCGAGTTCTGGCGCCGCGAGGCGGCTCGTTCGCCGGAAGGCGCCGTCCTCACCTACTCTCGCTCTCGCACGCATGTCCGTGCGCTGTTGATCGATTCCCTCCAGGAATATTGCGCGCGCATGGCGCGTTGCGGCCAGATCACCGGCGACGTCACCTTTTATCAGGAATGTGTCACCCAGTTCCGCCTCTTCCGTCAGTTGCTGCGGGATCCCCAGAACGGTCTTTGGAGTCAGGGCCGGGGTTGGATCGAAGTGAAGCCCGCGGAACTGTCGCCCGGCGCCTGGTCGCGCGGCCATGGCTGGCTCCTCCGGGGCCTCACGGCTGCGCTCGCCGCCACGCCCCGGGAATCTGGTGAGTTCCGCGAACTGCAGTCCGCGCTTGCAGAACTCGCCGATGCCCTGCTTCCCCTCCAACAGCAGAGCGGGATGTGGCACACGCTCCTCCATCGCCCGTCGGCCGAAAGCCCCGCCGAAACCAGCGGAACCGCGATGATCGCGACCGCCTTCGCTCGCGCATGGCGGGAGGGGTTGCTCGACGACATCCGGTTGCGCGATTCGGCCGAGAAGGCATTTGCCGCTCTGCCGGCCCGCGTCGACGAACGCGGCGTCGTCCTGGGCACGAGCCCGGGACCGGGGCCTTTGGAGACGGAAGCACCGTATCTCATCGCGGAGTTTCGCCCCGGTGATCCGCACGGCACCTTCGCGGTGCTCTTTGCGGCGGCGGAGGCGTTGCGTCTCGAAAAGACGCGGCGACAGGTTCGGCGCTGATCAAGCGCGAGTGTGGCGCGGATCCGCACCCGTCCCCGGCTTTGCAGCCGACGGACATTCCGGGGCTCGTCACGTTCTGGAATTTCCAGGAGCCCGCCGGCGCGACAGTATGCGATGTTCACCAGCGGGCGCTGGCAAAACGACTGGCAGACCTATCGCCGCAGGCCCGCCGAGCATCAGGCGATGGGTTACATCTCGCCCTATGGCGGCGCGACGCAGGGCCATCCCTTCGCATTCGACTACGCCACGGGCGGCACGCGGCTTCAGAAGGACCGCTGGCACATGCTGTGCTTCACCTATGATCTGAAGATGATCCGCGTGTATGTGGACGCTCGGCTGGATGTGAACGGAAACAGCAACCCGTTCGTCTACACCGGCCCGATCTACGACGGCGGCGAGTCGGGCGCCGATTTCACGGTCGCGCAGCGCGATCATCCGGAATGGCCGACGTATCCGGAGGGGTTGCCGAAATACCAGGAGGGCTTCGATGGCCGGATGGCCGGGCTTGCGGTTTACGATCGCACCCTGACCGACGACGAGATCGGCGGGCTCTTTCGCACCACGATGAAGAGGTAGTCCTGTGCGGCGCGTGTTTGGCCGCAGACCGAAACCCTCTCGGGCGTGGTGCCGATTCCGATGGCGCACGTGAGATGGTGCAGTAAAGTCGTCTCGGGCCGGGACGCGACCCCCCAGTGCCGCCGTCATGACCTCAAAACGAATCCGAATCGCAACCACTGTGCTGGCGGTCGCGTTGTCTGTCCGCGCCGCCGGGATGGAAGCCGATCCGCTGTGGGTCGCGTTTCAGAATCCGCCGCGCGAGGCGCGGGCTTCTTGCTACTGGTGGTGGAAGGGCGGGCTGACCGCCGCGGAGATGGGGCGCCAGTTGCGCGCGCTGAAGGAGGCGGGACTGGGCGGCGCCCACATCATCCCGTGGCGAAGCGATCCGGCCTATCTCAGCCCAGAGTGGCTGACGGTGCTGCGAGCGGCGGCCGATGCGGCACGGCAGGAGGCCATGTTCCTGGATCTGAGCGCCAACGCCATGTGGCCATTCCGCGGAGACTGGGTTCCGTTGGAGGAAAGTCTTCACAAGGTGCACCTCGAGACCCATCACATCGAGGGACCCGCGAAGTTCACGCTTCCACTGAACGCCAGGGGAAAGTCCGAAAAGGGCGGTCGGCGCAACGCGGGGCACAAAGTCGTTTCGCGAGTGCTTCTGGCCCAGCTCGCGCCCGACCCGATCGGCGCAATCGAAGGGGTTCGGGACATCACCGCCGCCATCGCAGGCGACGGATCGCCCGACGTGGACGTGCCGCCGGGCAAACACACCATCCATATCGTACGCCTGTCGGTCGGCGTGAAGAGCCAGCCCGAATTTGGGAGGGTGCCAGACCATTTCGATCCGCGGGCGATCGAGAACTACCTCAAGGGCTACGCCGATCGCGTGGCCCCTGCGCTGGGTGGTCGACTCGGCGACGGGTTGCGGGCGATGTACTGCGACAGCATCGAGATCAGCGAGGCCAACTGGACACCCAACCTGCCGGAGGAGTTCAAGCGCCGCTGCGGCTACAACCTGATGCCGTATCTGCCGCTTGTGCTCGACATGCCAAGCGGACGGAAGGCTCCGGCGGCCGCCGCCGGGCCGCTCGACGAAACCATCGCCCGGGTCCGCTACGACTATTGTCGGACGCTGACCGACCTGTTTCTCGATGGGTTAGCCCAGACATTCTACCGCTGGTGTCACGAGAACGGCGTCCTCTGCCGATGGCAGGCCTACGGCTCACCGTGGTTCTATGGCATCGAGGACGGCTACCGCATCCCCGACATGCCGGAGGGGAACAACTGGCTGTTCTCGCGTCCCGCCGCCGGCCGCGACCCCGACGTGCACGGCTGGCCCGTCTGGCAGAAATATACTTCATCCGGCGCACACCAGGCCGACCGAAGGATCGCCAGCACGGAGGCGGCGACCGTCGTGGAGGGCATGTTCCAGGAGACCCTCGACATGCTCAAGCGCTCGGACGACCTCAACTTCATCTCGGGGATCAACCACTCCTTCCTGCACGGATTCTGCTACTCGCCGGCCGACGAGCCTTTCCCCGGCCGGAGCCAGTACGGCACCTACTTCAGCGAGCATAACCCCTGGTGGCCCTACCTGCGCCGGTGGATGGATTACAACG
>JADLBR010000339.1 GCA_020847615.1 Verrucomicrobiia bacterium | reverse complement strand
TGGCGTTTGGGAGCGCGCGCCTACATCTCAACCTGTTGCTATCGCGCGGTTTCCCAGAGCCCGGACACTTCACAGCCCGCAAGGCTGTGAAGTGTCCGGGCTGACTTGAAAATAGCCGCAGCGAACCCCGTAGCCGAACGCGTGAGCGTTTGGCCGCCAAGGCCTCACGGCCTCGGCTACATTTTCGGCGTCGGCGGTTCCCCGGGAACTCCCGTGGCCACGGTCGCCAGACCGTGGAAGATCCGGACTACGGGTTGGGCGGCGGCGCGGGCGGTTGGGTCGGCGCCACGGGCGGTGCGGCCGAAGGCGTGATCGGGGGCCCGCCCGGTGTGACGGGCGGCCCGGCCGACGGCGTGATGGGGGGACCCGCGCCAGGGGCCGGCGCAGGCTGCTCGGTGGGGGGCGCGGCCTCGGCGTTCTCCGAACCGGGCGCCGGGGCCAAGCCCAGCGCCACGAGATCCTCCTGGGCGCACGGTTGCAGCGTCTCTTCCTTCCCACCCTCCACCGCCGCGACCTTCGCGCCCGAGGCGTCGATCGAGAGCACGCGGTACTTCGCGCCGAGAAACTCGAACTCCTTGCCTTTCGACACGGGGATCTGGCTCTTGTCGATGATGTACGCCAGCGTCCCCTCGTGGATCGGCACGTCCTGCTTCTTCTTGAAAAGAACCGTGACCTTCTCCCCCGTGACATCGTTGGCGATGTCCAACTCCGACAGGTCGGTCTCCACTTCGGCACTCAGCTTCGGATTGAAGATTTTCTTCACGCTCTTCCGAAAATCCACCACGGTCCAATTGAAGAAATTGTCACCCTTGCGCACGCGCACCCGCTTCTTCTTCGGGTCGGGCGACTCGGGCAATTCGACCATGACCGTCATCTGCCCGTCGAGTTCCTGGTAGGACCGGACGTCGATGTGGAACGGTTTCGGGTTGTACTGGAGGACCTTGAGCTTCGTGATGAACGGCGGGTGCGAGTCCTTCGACAGGGGCTCCGTCTGCGCGACGTACTCTTCCTTGTTGGAGAACCCGTCCGCGTCCGGATCCTGCGACTGGACATTGACGTCATCCACAGGGAACCCGTACTTCTGCTTCCAGATGGGCGGGATGCCGTCGTCGAGCGGCTCCTTCGGGTCGTACACCCGGATGCGCTGGCTCTTGGCATCCCAGCGCACGAAGCGCGATATGAAAAGCCGGTGGCCGGTCTCCGGCTGTTTCCACGTGTGCTGCGCGGTGACTTTCTGCAACAGGTCGGCGTGCGCGCCGACATCAAACGTGCCCTCGGCGGACTTCGGTTCCCTGGCCGCCGCACCGGTCGCATCGACGGCGGTGGAAAATTTCAGCGCGCTCAATGCGGCGACGGCCGCCAGCGCCGCGAACGCCCCGGAGAGCACCAGTTTCTCGGCGTTGTCGCTGGCCCAGCTCATTTCTTCTGACCCTTCCCCGAGGCGCCGGCGGCCGGCGCTGCGGATCGCCCGGCCTGCTCGGGCGCGTTGAGTTCGACGTAATCGATGCGCATCGTGACCGCTATCCTCTCGGTGCCCAGGATGAAATTCATCCCGAGGGATTGGCCGCTCTCGGCGGCGGCGGTGGCCTGCTCCTTGAGGGTGTCGATGGTGGGCGGCGCATCCCGCCGGTTGATCACGCGCACCGCCCGGACGATGTAGAACGGCTTCGTCGCCGCGGGATCCAGCAGCCGATTCATGAAACGCCGGAGCTTCTCGGCGTCGCTCACGAAGGTGAATTCCATCGGGACCGAGCGATAGGCCAGCCAGCCGGGATTCACGTCGATCGAGGCCAGCAGGTCACCCACCGCCGGACCGGCGGCGGGCGCCGCGGCGGGCGCCCCCTGCGCGGGCGGGGCCTTGCCGCCCTTCGGGGCCGCCTCGGCGGGCTTTTGGACAAAATTCTCCACCGGCCAGCGGCGCACCGAAACGATCTCCTCGACGTTGGCCTCGTACAGCATCCGCACGAGTTCCTGCACCGCGGCCACCTGCTGCATCAGCGATGGGATGGCCTCCGGCGCGGGGATGGCCGCCGCCACATACTGCGAGAAACCGAAGGTGAAACCATCCGGCAACTTGGTCTGCTGCCCGACGCCCCGCTGCGCCTCTTGCGTCAGGGTGTCGATCGCCAATCGCAGCCGCCTCTTGAATTCCAGCGGACCCACGTTCTCCAGCGGGATCTGGCCCTGGCGCATGCGCTCCTCGACCGGCGTCAGGTATTCCTGCAACCGCGCGTTGGTCTGGTTGAACAGCTCGACATTCTCCTTGCTCGGGAACACCCCCCGGCTCTTCAGGCGCGCGATCTGCGACCGGGTCCCCGACAATTCCTGCTCCAGGGCGGCCGTGCGTGACGCGGCCCACCTCCAGAATATCGCGCCGCCGATCAGCGCGACCAGGGCCGCGATGCCCACCGAGCTCCAAAACGGATTCTTCTTAAACCAATCCATGGCGATTTAAATCTATGGCGAGAGGGGGACCGGCTCCTTCAGTTTGACCCGCACCTGAAACTCCAGCGCGAGCTTCTTTTCGCTCGCGACCTTGATCTGGGTGGTGACGCGCTTGGGATCCTGGATGTCCTGCGTCGTCATGTCGAAATACTCCGATTTCGTCATGCGCTCGAGGAAGTCCCGGATCGCCCGCTCGCCGACGGCCTGGTCGGGATTCTCGAGGGCGTCCTTGTCGTACGCCTCGTAGAACCCCTTGATCATCAGTTCGTTGGCGGCGATGACCCCGGGCGGTTCGCCCGGCGCCTTGGGCGGCGGCGTGGCCGCCATGAAGTCCGCGGGGGCGCCCTCGATCGCCGGCTCCATGCGCGTCACCCAGATGCCGACGGGCACGATCTTGTTCAACTCGTCCAGGAGCCGCGCCCACTGCAGGCGCCGCCGGCCCATCTCCAACAGCTGGCCCGCGCGCGCGAAGTTCGCCTGGAACGACCCCTCCTGCGTCTCGAGTTTGGCGGCCTCCGCCTTGAGCTTCGCGAGCTCTCGCGACTCGGCGGACAACCTCTCGTCAACGGCCTTGGCGCGCACCATCTGCGCGGCGCCCAGGCAACCGAAGATCAGAAGAATCGCCGCGACGATCCCGGCGCCCGCCACCGCCTTCTCGCGCGCCTCCCGCTTGGCCCGGGAGACCTGCGGCACCAGGTCCACCTCGATCGGGCACTCGCCCACCTCGCGCAGCGCCACGCCCACGGTCTCGCCCAGCAGATGCGCCGACTTGGAGAGATTGGCCCGGTCCACGCCCGGCCCCACCGCCACGTTGCGGAACGGGTTGAACATCTCCACCGGGATGCCCAGCTTGTCCTGGAAGAACAGGTTCATGTAGGGGAGGACGCTCGACCCGCCCGTCAGCAGCACCCGCGTCGGCTCACTGCCGCCCTGCTGGCCCTTGTAGAAATTCACCGATCGCGTGACCTCGCTGTGCAGGCGCGTCATCACGCCGCGGATCACCTTCGACGCCCTCGCCGCCTCGTCGTCCGCCGGATCCTCGTACGCCCCGCCCAGCCCCACGAATCCCTTGGACCGCTTCAGGGCCTCGGCCTCCTCGGCGCCCAGGTTCATGTCCTTGGCCAGGGCCTGGGTGATCTGGTTGCCCGCGATCGGCACGCCGCGGACGAACGCCTTGCCCTCCTCGATGAAGATCAGGTTCGTGGACTTCGCGCCGATGTCGAGCACCAGCAGGCTCTCGCGCCAGTCCGAGTAGTTGAACCGGACGGCGTTGAACAGCGCCAGCGGCGCCACGTCCACCCGCTCGGGAAGGCGCGCCACGGACACCACCGCCGCGTTGAGCCTGTCGAGCATGTCGGCCTTGATGGCGACGATGATCGCCTCCAGGTCGCTGTCCGCGGATTGCCGCATCAGCTGGTAATCCCACACGACATCGGCCATCGGGAAGGGCACGTTCTGCTGCGCCTCGAACCGGACCATCTGCGCCACCCGCTCGGGCGGCGACGGCGGCAGCTTGACGAACCGGGTGAACACCGTCTGCCCGGAGATCGCGTACGAGAGCTTCAGCGCGCCGCGGTCCACGCCCGTGAGCGCCGTCCGCAGTGCCCCGATGATCGCGCCGGTGCGCGCGGTCTCGTCCCCGCCGTCGGGGGGCATCTCGGCGATGGAGAAACCCGTGAGCATCAACCCGCGGTCATGGGGCCGGTACAGCCCGACCCGCACGGTCATGGTTCCCAGATCAATCGCGGCGATGGTCGACTTGCTCATCGGTCACTTCGCTTACGGGCTGCCTGCGCCGGGCCGGTCAGCGGCCGGCTTCCACCTCGGGGAGATACCTGTCCCAAGAATCCAGGGCGAAGGGCGTCTTGGAGCGATTCAGGAGAACGCCTTTCTTGCCGCCGCGGGTATACCATCCCTCGTCCCCGGCGCGGCCCCCCTTGTCTTTGAGTTCCATCTCGGCCACCGGGCGGCCCTTGTAGAACACCTCCGCGGCCACGTTGGCGCCATTTTCCCAGGCGCTCTTGCCGCCGTAGCGCTCCAGGACCACCGGCGGCAGATAGGCGACGGCGTACAGCGTCTTGGCCTTAGGCACCGGCGCGTACCTCATCTCAACCGTGAACACCTCCCGCTTCAGCTCGCCCTTCTTGTCCTCCGGGGTCAGCACGTGGATGCGCACCTCGATCTCGTCAAAGAAATCCCCCTGCACGTCATCGGGCTCGGCGCGGAACTCGACATCGACCTCCATCCACTCTTCGAACCGCAGCGCCGAGGCGGGCTTGCCCTTGGGCCACACCTTGAAGCTGCCCTTGAATTTTTCGTAGCTCACGTCGATCTTCGAGATCCCGAATGGCTCGGTCCGCTGCGCGCGGAGATCGGATGACGCCGACATGAGGACCCCGAGGGCGAGTGCGGTGAGGATGGCGGATTTCGCTCGCATGGGGTTTAGTTAACGCATCGCGGCTCACCCGGTCAAATGTTTTCGCCGATCTCGAGAGCGCGGCCCCCCCGGCGCACGGGGTGAATCCCTCATGGCTTGGGCGCTTGGCATGCCGTCCGGATCGGGGCATTGTTTTGCCCATGCACATGCCGCACCATTTCCCGGATTTCGATCTATGCCGCCTTCTCCGGACCGTCTTCGATCCCCGGCCCCGCGAGCGGATCGCCATCCTCATCGACCTCGAGGACCCGGCCCGCATGAGAGACTTCTCGTTCCTGGGCGATGAATCTCTCACCATCCAGCGCCACGCCCACGACACCTTCTATCGGGGGCTCAAGGACCGGGTTCTGGCCGAACTGGGCCTCGAGGGCGGCGACATGTACGCCTACCGCATCACCGGCGGCAGCAACCTCGACCTGCCCGACGAGGCCATCGACGCGTCCGGCGCCCGGAAGAGCCTGTCCCGGGACATCTACCCCAACTACGACATCATCCTCTGCATCTCGACCTTTTCGGCCACCGCCCCCCTCACCGCATTTGCCAAGCGCTTCGGTTTCCGCGGCGCCACGCTCCACGGCCTCAACGAGACCATCCTCCGCACCGGCCTCGCGGTGGATTATAATACCGTGAGCCGCGAGGCCGAGAAACTCCGCCTCGGGCTGACGCGCGCCGACGCGGTCGAGATCGATTTCGAGGTCGCCGGCAAAGCGCACACCCTGCGCCTGATCCTCAACGGCCAAGAGGCCCAGAAGAGCCACGGGCTCTGCCGCGGCAAAACCCCCGACGTCGCCAACTTGCCAGCCGGAGAGGTCTACTTCGTGCCCGAGGGTGCCGAGGGCGAATTCCCCATGAAATATGAGGATGGCACCATCGGGATCATGCGCGTGACCGGGGGCCGCATCGTCGACGCCTCCCTCGCCACCGGCAACGAGTCCACCGTCCGCGCCCACCGCGAACGACTCGCCGCAGACCCCGTCACCGGCGAGCTCGGCGAACTCGGCTTCGGCACCCAGCTCCTGCCCTGGGCCGGACGCGACATCCAGGACGAGAAGGTCCTCGGCACCGTCCACGTCGCCACCGGACGCAGCGACCACCTCGGCGGCCACCTAACCCCGGACAAATTCGCCGAGTCATCCCACGCCACGCACGACGACATCCTCTTCGCGCCCCACAAGACCCCGGAGATCCGCGTGCCCGAGGTCCGGATGTTCCGCGGTGGCAAGGCCACGGTCCTCATGCGGAACTACGAGCCCTCCGAATACATCCGCTCCCTGCTGGCAGAGTAGCCGAACGCGAAGAGCGTTTGGCCCGCCACATCCGAGTTGCGCCGCGGGGCCGACGGGCGATATATGATCCACAGCATGTCCGCCGCGGGCTACTACGAATCCGGCGCCCTCCTGGCGCAGTACCTCCTGTTCCACTACGGGGATGCGGGGGAGATCTCTCCACACGCGCCCGCGCCACCCGGCTCCCTGGAATTTCCTGCCCGCTGCGCGGCGCTCTGCATCGAGTCCACCCCGGAATCCCACCGCCGCCGCGCGCTGGACCTGGGCTGCGCCGTCGGGCGCGCGGCCTTCGAGCTGACGCGGGCCTGCGACGAGGTCCTCGGAATCGATTTCTCCAAGCTCTTCGTCGATGCGTCCCAGGCGCTCAAGCGCGACGGGCGGCTCCCCTACCGCCTGCCGGTCGAGGGCGACATCTCCCTGCCCTCCCTCGCGCGGGTGCCGCAGGGGCTCCGGCGCGATGCGGCGCGGTTCGAGCGCGGCGACGCCTGCGACCTGCGGGCCGACATCGGATCGTTCGGCCTGGTGCTCATGGCCAATCTCCTCGACCGCCTCGCCGACCCGGGCGCCTGCCTCGCCCGCCTGCCCTCGCTGGTCGAGCCGGGCGGCACCCTGGTCATCACCACCCCCTGCACGTGGATGTCCCAGTTCACGCCCCGCGAGAAATGGCTCGGGGGTCGGCTCGCCGACGGCGGCCCGCTGCGCACCGGCGACGCCCTCCGCGATGCGCTCGCGCCGCACTTCGAGCCCGTCGCCTCCCAGGACATGCCCTTCCTGATCCGCGAGCACGCCCGCAAGTTTCAGTGGTCGATCGCCCTGACCACCATCTGGCGCCGAAAAGGATGACCCCGATGCCGAGGCACCCGCGGAGAGATCGCATCGATACCGGCGCGGATGGCGCCCCGCTGGCCTCCCCCTTCGCCGCCCTCGATATCGCCGGTCTCCCGCCGGCCCCGGCACCTGCCCCCGATCCGCGCCCAGGCGTTCCCCCCACGCAGGGCGCCAGACTCGTCATCCGCCGCGAGAAATCGGGCCGCGGCGGAAAAACCGTGCTGGTTGTCTCCGGTTTCCCGCGCACGTGGACCTCCGCGCACATCGCGGAGTTGGCCGCCCGCCTCAAGCGCGCCCTCGGCACCGGCGGCTCCGCCGAGGCCGGCACCATCGAGATCCAGGGCAACGACCCCGCACGCCTCAGGGCACTCCTCGAGCGCGAGGGCTTCCGCGCCGCCGGGCCGTAGATCCCATGCCCACCGACTGGGAAGCCAAGTACCGCGCCGGCGACATGCGCTGGGAAAAGGGGGCCCCGGCGCCCCCCCTCATGGAATTCCTGTCCCGCCGGACCATCTCCGGGGAGGTGCTCGTGCCCGGCTGCGGCACCGGCCACGACGTGCGCGCCATCGCCTCCCAGGGTGCCTCGGTCCTGGGCATCGACATCGCACCGTCCGCCATCCGCCTCGCCACCGGGATTCCCAGGGTCGGGGACGAGCGCTATCTCCTCGCCGATTTTCTCGATCTCCCCGCGGCACTGGCCGGTCGATTCGACTGGCTCTTCGAGCACACCCTCTTTTGCGCCATCGAACCGGACCGGCGCGAGGACTACGCGGCCCGCGCCGCCGCATCGCTGAAACCGGGCGGTCTCTTCCTCGCCATCTTCTACATCAATCCCAAAGACCCCGAACCCGGCGAACCCCCGTACCCGGTCTCGGCCCGAGAGCTCGATCGGCTCTTTGGGCCGGCATTCGATCTCCTCGAAGACTGGATTCCGCGGACGGCCCACCCCGGCCGCGAGGGGCGCGAGCGCGTCAGGCTCATGCGGCGCAACGCCCGCTGAAAATGCCGAGGCGATTTTTTGCCAGGCATCATCCGGCGGTCGCCGGAGATCGTTCGATTCGCCCGCGGGCCCACTTGGGAAAATGTAGCCCCTCCGGCCACGGAGGGGCCGCGCGGCCCGGGTCCACGGCCTGGCGGCCGTGGCTACATCTGGAGTTTTCGAACTAAGATTCTTCCATCCGGCAGCCGCCGGACCGCAGGAGGATAAAAATTCCTCGCCCGCTTCTGCGCAAAGCGGTGCGAGGACGCACCGCACTCCCCGGCGCTACGCGCGAAACGGGGAACGGTCATAAACCGCCACCATCACCGGAGGATGTCGCCAGATTTTGGCCGAAGGCCTTTGGAGTGCGTACCGTCCCCGGGCCGCTCTTTGCGGGTGCATGAAATTCTCGAGCTGGCGCCGCCCCGGAAAGCCTCGCGCCGCGGCGCTTCGATGGTATCATCGCCCACATGGCTGCGATGACCCGCCGGTTGGGACTGGTATGACCCAGCGCGCCCCCCTGCTCGCCGAAGACATCGAGGCCTGCCTCCGCCCCGGGCCACCCGGATGGCGCATCCGCATCTTCCGCGAAACGGCCTCCACAAACGACATCGTCGACCGGGCCGGACGAGGCGGCGAGCCCGCGGGCTTCGTCGCATTCGCCGAAACACAGACCGCGGGACGGGGCCGCATGGGGCGCAGCTGGGATTCCCGGCCCGGCCTCGGCCTGTGGTTCTCCGCGCTGGTGCGCCCGCCATGGCCCGCCTCCCAGGCCGGTCGACTGACGATCGCGGCGGCCGTTGCCGTCGCGGAAGCGGCTTCCGCCGCGGGCGTTCCCGCCACGATCAAATGGCCCAACGACGTCCTGTCCCGCGACCGCAAACTCGCGGGGATACTCACCGAACTCCGCTGCTCGGGCGACCAGATCGACTACGCGGTCGTCGGGATCGGCGTCAACGTGCTCCACGGGCCGGCGGACTTCCCGCCGGACCTCATCGTGCCGGCCACTTCCCTCGCCATGGAGTGCCCCCGCCCGCCCCGGCGCGAGCAGCTCGCCGCCGACATCCTCAACCGACTCGCCACGAACATCGCCGATGAATTCGGGCCCGTCCGACTTCGGTGGATCCGGCTCTGCTCGACGCTGGGGCGAACCATCGAGCTCCGCAACGCACCCGAACCCGTCCGCGGGGTCGCCGAATCGATCGACGACAGCGGCGCCCTCATCCTGCGCGACGGCGCCGGAAACCTCCGCGCCATCCACGCCGGCGACGTCATCCATCAGGAGCCCACATGAGACCCCGCGCGCCCGTGGCCTGGCTCGTCGATATCAGCAACACTTTCACGAAATGCGCCGTCGCGCGAGGACGCCGCATCGGTCGCGTCCGCCGTTTCCCCACGGAGGACTGGAACCCCGGGCGCTGGCGCCGGGCATGGCGGGCCGCCGGCTCGCCCCCGCTCGTCGTCGCCTCCAGCGTCGTTCCCGCGGCGCGCCGATCCCTGGCCCGCGCGCTGCCACGGACCCACTTCCTCTCCCCAGAGAGTCCCTGCGGCATCCCCCTCCGATATCCCGCCAAAGCCACGCTGGGCGCCGACCGGTTGGCCAACGCCATCGCCGCCGCTCGCCTCCACGCTGCCCCGGCCATCGCCGCAGACCTTGGCACCGCCGCCACCTTCGATGTCATCGACTCCGCCGGCGCCTACGTCGGCGGCGTCATCGCCCCCGGGCGCGCCGCCCTCGCCAGGGCGCTGCACGCGGGCACCGCGCTGCTCCCGCACGTCGCCCCCTCCATGCCCCGGAGCGCGCTCGGACGCGGCACCCGCGGCGCCATCCGCTCCGGCCTCGCCATCGGCTTCGCGGGCATGGCCGCCGCCATCATCGCCGCACTGCGCGAGGAACTCGCGCCCGCTCGCCCGCTCGTCATCGCCACCGGCGGCGACGCGCCCTTCGCCGCGCGACATGTGCCGGGCGTCGACCGGCTCGACGCCCGCCTCACCCTCCGCGGCCTCGCGCTGGTCGCGGAGGGCCTGGCCCGGAAATCGCCGCATCCAACGCGATCCCCGTAGCCGAACGCGCGAGCGTTTCGCCAAAGCCTCACCGCTTCGGCCACCGCTTCCGCCCCGGTCCCGCCCCGTCCCACGGACATGCGGACCGCCACAAAAGGACTTGGCATGCGCGCGCGCACCACTAGATTCACTGCATGTCCCCAAATGACGGCCATGTCCTCGAGATCCTCAGGGACCTTGGCCTCATCTCCGCGGCGGATATCCAGCAGGCCGAGGACGACGCCAGCCAGCAGGGCATCGGCGCGGTCGATGCGCTGATCGCCTCCGGGCGCGTCACGCAGCTCGATGTCACCAAGGCCATCGCCAACGCCGCCAGCATGGAGTTCGTCGAGCGCATCGACCCCATCCCGCACGACGCCATCGAGGCCGTCCCGCGCCACATCGCCAGGCGCTACGGCGTCGTCCCGCTCGGGCGCACCGAGAACGCCCTCCGCGTCGCCGTCGCCGACCCCTTCGACCTCGAGACCATCGACAGCCTCACCTACATCCTCAAGACCGACATCGAGCCCGTCGTCGCCCCCACCCAAGAGATCGACCGCGCCATCAACCAGCACTACGGGCCCCTCGGCGAGGGCGTGCAAGAGGAGCAGACCGAGAGCGAGATCCAGATCAAGGGCGGCCCGGAGGGCGCCGCCAGCGACGCCCCCATCATCCGGCTCGTCAACCAGCTCGTCGTCGACGCGCACCGCCTCCGCGGCAGCGACATCCACATCGAGCCCCTCGAGAAACGTCTCCGCGTCCGCTACCGCATCGACGGCGTCCTCCAGGAGATGCCCGACCCACCAAAGCGCCTCCAGGCCGCCATCATCAGCCGCATCAAGATCATGTCCAACATGAGCATCGCGGAGAAGCGGCTCCCCCAGGATGGCCGCATCCAGATCCAGATGGCCGACAAGGCCGTCGATCTCCGCGTCTCCTGCATCCCCACCAACCATGGCGAGTCCATCGTCATGCGTATCCTCGACAAGTCTTCCCTCCTGCTCGGCCTCCCGGAGCTCGGCTTCCTCTCGGATGACCAGCTCATCATGGAGCGCATCCTCAACCTCCCCGACGGCATCTTCCTGGTCACCGGGCCCACCGGCTCCGGCAAGACCACCACCCTCTACGGTTGCCTCAACTTCCTCAACAAGCCCGACCGCAAGCTCATCACCGTCGAGGACCCCGTCGAGTACATCCTCCAGGGCATCAACCAGGTCCAGGTCAACGAGGAGATCGACCTCACCTTCGCCGCCGCCCTGCGCTCCATGCTCCGCCAGGCCCCCAACATCATCATGGTCGGCGAGATCCGCGACGCCGAGACCGCGCAGATCGCCATCAACGCATCCCTCACGGGCCACCTCGTCTTCAGCACGCTGCACACCAACGATGCCCCCAGCGCCGTCACCCGCCTCGTCGACCTCGGCGTCAAACCCTTCCTCGTCGCCTCCGCCATGCGCGCCGTGATGGCCCAGCGCCTCGTCCGCAAGCTCTGCGCCAAGTGCTCCTCGGGCTACGAGCCCAGCGAGGGCGAGCTCAGCGCCCTCGGCCTCCGCCCCAGCCAGATCACGGGCGCCAACTTCCAGCACGCCCAGGGCTGCGACAACTGCCGCCGCACAGGCTTCCGCGGCCGCATGGGCATCTTCGAGATCTTCTTGCTCAACGACGAGGTCCAGCGCCTCATCAACGAGGGCACCCCCACCAACCAGCTCCGCGCCAAGGCCCGCCAGCTTGGCATGCGCACCCTCCGCGAGGACGGCATCCGCAAGGTCGTCGCGGGCCTCACCTCCGTCACCGAGGTCGTAACCGCCACCATGCAGGACGAGAACTGACCGCCCAGTAGCACCGGACCCACCGATGGAAGCCGCGACACTCCTCCCACTCCTCGAGCAGCACGGCCAGCTCACCAAGGCCCAGGCCACCGAGCTCGTCGACGAGCAGATGCGCTCCGGCAAACCCATCGAGGAAATCCTCCAGGACTTCGGCGTCTTCGACGGCCACCGCCTCGCGCAGTTCGTCGCCAGCGCGCTGGCCACCGACTTCTACGACCTCGACGACGTCGAGCTGACCCCAGACACCCTCAGCGCCATCCCCTCGAAGAGCGCGCGCTTCCACGACGCCCTGCCGATCGCCTTCGACGGCACCACCATCACCGTCGTCCTGCTCGACCCCCTCAACCCCCAGACCCGCGACGACCTCCAGTTCATCACGAACAAGGAGATCCACGTCGCCGTCGCCCCCGTCCACCAGGTCACCGATCGCCTCAACCGCTACTACGGCAGCGAGGCCATCTCCACCGAGGAACTCCTCGCCCAGTTGCGCCGCGACCTCACCCCGGGCACCAGCGACGAGGAGGCCGCGCACGCCGCGCCCATCATCAAGTTCGTCAGCACCATCCTCGAGCAGGCGATCAAGGCGCGCGCGAGCGACATCCACTTCGAGCCCTTCGAGCACGACTTCAAGATACGCTACCGCGTCGACGGCGCCCTCTACGAGATGTCGCCCCCGCCCCGCTCCCTGGCCTCGACCATCACCTCCCGCGTCAAGGTCATGTCCGGCCTCAACATCGCCGAGCGCAGGCTCCCCCAGGACGGGCGCGTCCAGGCCGTGTTCGGCGGCAAGCCCGTCGACCTCCGCATCTCCACCCTCCCCACCCAGTTCGGCGAGAGCGTCGTCCTCCGCGTCCTGGACCGCAGCACCGTCAACCTCGACCTCGATGTCCTGGGCCTGCCCCCCAACGTCCACACCTACATCTGCGACACGATCGAGAAACCCAACGGCATCTTCATCGTCACCGGCCCCACCGGCTGCGGCAAGACGACCACCCTCTACGCCTGCCTCAACCGCATCAACTGGATCGGCTCCAAGATCCTCACCGTCGAGGACCCCGTCGAGTACGACATCGAGGGCATCCAGCAGGTCGCCGTCCAGGAGGGCATCGGCCTCACCTTCGCGCGGGCCCTGCGCGCGTTCCTCCGCCAGGACCCCGACCGCATCATGATCGGCGAGACCCGCGACTTCGAGACCGCGCAGATCGCCATCCAGGCGTCCCTCACCGGACACCTCGTCCTCACCACCCTCCACACCATCGATGCCCCCGGCGCCATCACCCGCCTCATCGACATGGGCGTCGAACCCTTCTACATCTCCGCCACCCTCGAGGCCGTCCTCAGCCAGCGCCTCATCCGCACCGTCTGCGCCGACTGCCGCACCTCCTACGAGCCCGACGAGCCCGTCCTGGTCAGCGCCGGGCTCTCCGCCCACGACGTCGGGGAGAAGGTGTTCTACTACGGGCGCGGCTGCGCCAAGTGCAACCACACCGGCTACCGCGGCCGCAAGGGCATCTTCGAATTGCTCGATGTCGCAGACCCCATCCGCGACCTCATCAACCGGAAGGCCCCCACAGTCGTCATGCGCCAGAAGGCGATCGAGCTCGGGATGCAGACACTCCGCGAGGACGGCCTGCGCTGCGTTTTTGACGGGATAACCACCATCGAGGAAGTGATCAAATACACCTGACGCCTATGCCACTATACACGTTCACCGCCATCAACCCGCAGGGCCAAGAGATCAACGGATCCGTCGAGGCCCCGGACCAGAACCAGGCCGCCGCCGTCATCAAGCAGCAGTACGGCGCCTTCCCCACCCGCATCGTCGAGCAGACCGGGCTCGACGCCGCCGCCGCGGCTCAGCCCAAGAAGCAGGCCCGGCCCATGTTCAAGGGCGGGCGGCGCGTCCCCAGCCGCACGCTCACGGTCTTCACGCGCCAGCTCGCGACGCTCATCGACGCCGGCCTCCCGCTCCTGCGCGGCCTGGGCACCCTCCAGAAGCAGGAGAAGAACGTCGCCCTGCGCAACGCCATCCACGCGATGGCCGAGTCCGTCGAGGGCGGCTCCACCTTCTCCGAGGCCATGGCCTCGCACCCCTCGCTGTTCAACCGCCTCTATGTCAACATGGTCAAGGCCGGCGAGGTCGGCGGCGTGCTCGAGGTCGTCCTCACCCGCCTGGCCGAGTTCCAGGAGAAGGCGCAGAAGCTCAAGAACCGCATCACCTCCGCGATGGTCTACCCCATCGTCGTCCTCATCCTGTCGATGCTGATCCTCGTCTTCCTGCTGACCTTCATCGTCCCGCGGTTCCAGCAGATCTTCGCCGACATGCTCGGCGGAAAGCCCCTCCCCGCGCTCACGCAGTTCGTCATCGACATCAGCCACATGCTCAAGACCAACTTCATCGGCATCGCCGCGGTGCTCGCGGTCGTCATCGTCGGCTTCAAGCTGCTCTCCATGACCCAGAAGGGCGCCGAGTACATCGACCGCTCCAAGCTCCGGCTGCCGCTCATCGGCCCGCTGGTCCGACTCTCGGCCATCGCCCGGTTCAGCCGGACCCTCGGCACCCTGATCACCAGCGGCGTGCCCATCCTCCAGGCCCTCAACATCACCAAGGAGACCGCCGGAAACATCGTCCTCTCCGACGCCATCTCCAGGGTCCACGACGCCGTCAAGGAGGGCGAGAGCGTCGTCGCGCCCCTCGAGGCCTCCGGCGTCTTCCCGCCCATGGTCATCAGCATGATCGACGTCGGCGAGGAAACGGGCCGCCTCCCGGACATGCTCATCAAGGTCTCCGATGTCTACGACGACGAGGTGGACAACGCCGTCGCCGGCCTCACCTCGATGCTCGAGCCGCTGCTGATCGTCTTCCTGGCGGTCATCGTCGGCACGATCGTCGTGGCCCTGTTCATGCCCCTCATCGAGGTCATCAAGAACGTCGGCTCCCAGACGATGTGACGCGGCACCGGGCGCGGCCCATCTGGCCACAGATGGGCCCCCGCGCCGGAGCCTCGAGGCATGATCTGATGCCGGGTTTCGCCTTGTAGCGCGGGGCGCGGCCCGTACCCTACTCCGCCTATGCGCTGGAGCCAGACGCTCATACCCACGCTCCGCGAGGCACCGGCCGACGCGGAGATCGCAAGCCACAGGCTGCTGCTGCGAGCGGGGATCGCCCGCCGCCTCGCCGGCGGCGTCTATACGTTCCTGCCCCTGGGCCTCCGCTCCCTCCGCAAACTCGAGCGGATCGTCCGCGAGGAGATGGACGCCGCAGGGGCGATCGAGGTGCTCATGCCCGCCCTCCAGCCCGGCGAACTGTGGCGCAAGGGGCCCCGATTCGACGCCGCCCGGGCCGTCATGTTCCGCGCCAGCAGCGCGGGCCGAAAGGCCGATGGCGACATGTTCCTCGGCCCGACCCACGAGGAGGTCGTCACCGACCTCATGGCCGGGACCGTCAATTCCTACCGCCAGCTCCCGCGCACCCTCTACCAGATCCAGACGAAGTTCCGCGACGAGATCCGCCCGCGATTCGGGCTGATGCGCGCGCGGGAGTTCGTCATGAAGGACGCCTACTCCTTCGACGTGTCCGAGACCTCGGCCGACGCGTCCTATCGCGCCATGTACGAGGCCTACCGCCGCATCTTCGCGCGCGCGGGCCTCACCACCATGATCGTCGAGGCCGACACCGGCGTCATGGGCGGCTCCTTCTCCCACGAGTTCGCCGTCCCCTGCGAGATCGGCGAGAGCGAGATCGCCTTCACCGACGACGGCTCATACGCGGCCACGATCGAGAAGGCCGTCGCCCGGCCCGAACCGCGCACGCGCCCCTCGGCCCCGACCCCCGCCCCGGAGAAGTTCCCGACGCCCGGGGTGACCACCATCGAGGACCTCGACCGGTCCCACGGCGTCGCCGCCCGCGACCAGATCAAGACCCTCGTCTACCTCTGCGAGAGCAAGCTGGTCATGTTCCTGGTCCGCGGCGACCACCAGCTCAGCGAGGCCAAGGTCGGCACCCTCGGTTTCGCAGAGTTCCGCCCCGCGACCCCCGAGGAGATCTTCGCCGCCCTCGGCGCCCACCCAGGGAGCCTCGGCGGCGTCGGCAAAGTCAGGCCCGCCATCTCCCGCATCTATGCGGACTCCGACCTCCGGGACGAATGCGACATGGTCACCGGCGCAAACGAGGACGGTTTCCACCTCCGCCACGTCGATATCGGGCGCGACATTGCCGTGGACGAGTACCGCACCCTCCGCGAGATCCGCGACGGGGAACCCTCCCCGGATGGCAAGCCGCTCCGCGTCCGGCGCGCCATCGAGGTCGGCCACGTCTTCAAGCTCGGCACAAAATACTCCGAGGCCCTCGGCGCCGAATTCCTCGACGAGAATGGCAAATCGCACCCGATGTTCATGGGTTGCTACGGGATCGGCGTCACGCGCTCGCTCCAGGCCATCATCGAGCAGCACCACGACGACGACGGCATCATCTGGCCCGCCGCCGTCGCGCCCTTCCACGCCCTGGTCACGCTGATCGATTCCTCGCTCGCCGGACAGGCCAAGCAACTCCACGACCGCCTCGAGGCCGCCGGCATCGACACGCTCCTCGACGACCGCCCCGAGCGCCCGGGCGTCAAGTTCAAGGACGCCGACCTCATCGGCATCCCAGTCCGGATCACCGTCGGGGAGAAGTCGTGGAAGGCGGGGGGCGTCGAGATCAAGGCGCGCACCGCCAAGGAAAAGTCGCTGGTGCCCATCGATCGCGCCCTCGATGCGGTCAAGGCCCTGCTCGCGATGGCGTAGCCCAGCGCGCCCGCATCTGGCCCGCGACGCCGCGTTCCCCCATTGGAAATGCCCCGCAGTGGTCTATAGTGCTTCCATGTGCCGCTTCGCCGCAACAGTCGCGCTGGCGATCGCAGCCGGGCCATGCCTCGCCCCGGCGCAGGGACTCAGCAAGTACGCCGACCCCAATTGGAACCCCAACATGGAGACCAACAAGGCCAGCAGCCTCGCGGGAAAGACGTTCTCCGTAGGAAAGGGCGGCATGGGCGACCGCAAGGCGCGCATCGGCGACGGCGACGTGAAACTCAAAGCATTCCCGGTGAAACAGTGGTCCGCCCCCGAGGCCACCGGCATCAAGGAGCGCGCCGCCCACCTGACCGAGACCGCCCCCGTCCCGCTCAAGTCGAGCCCCTACGCCAACAAGGGTTTCACCCCGGCCCGCGGCCGCGATACCTCCAAGCTGCAGAAGGCCTATCCGATCGAGGCGAGCAAGTTCAGCGGCCAGGCGGCGCGTGGCCTCGACACCGACAAGGCGTCCAAGGAATACGAGGGCAGATCCGCGGCAGACCTCCAGGCCATCGTCGATCGCACCCTCACCCGAACCCTCACGGTCGACGAGGTGAAGAAGTTGCTCAATGAGCCCGGCTCTTCCGCCCAGCCCACGGCCGAAACCAAACCCGCCGAGGCCTCACCGCCCGGGCAACGGTAAGGGATCCTGGACAGGGGCCACCCCCGGCGCCGCGGGAGCCTCGCCGGAGCCCAGCGAAAATCCAGGCATCGCATCCCCGGTCGGCGCCAGCCCAGCCCCCGACGACAGACCCAGTCCGCCCATCTCGGGGATCAGGGGAGACGGCCCGCCCGGCGATCCCGCCTGGAACCCCGGCATCGGGGCGGCCGACGGCGCCGGGGCCGACACCACCGAGGGCGGCGGAACGCCCGACCCCTCGACGAACACGACATTTGTCGTCGCCGTGAACTCGGGATAGTTCGCGAGCACCGCCGAAAACGCCACCGATTGCCCGGGGCTCGGACGCCCCTCCCACGCGGACAGGGGAACGTCCACCATGAAAGTCACCTTTTCGCCCGGCATCACGATCGACGTCCCCAGCGATTCCACAAACCGCTTGTCGGCCGACCAGCGATATAGGTCCCTGCCATCCGACGATCTGGCGATCACATCGACGCGCTGGGAGTTCGTAAACGTCAGGGTCTTGGGACGCTTGGAGATGTTCTTCGCCACCAGGCCCGCGCGGATCTGGGGAAGCGACTCGTTGCCGCCCGCCGGGATCGCCAATGGCTCTGGCTCGAACATCATCGCCAGCTCAAAATCCGCCCTGGCGACCGCGTTGGCCCGGTCCACCCTCTTGGGGTCACCCGAAAAAAGATTGAGGCCCTTGCCGCCCCCCGGGTCAAAGAACTTCCTGGGAACCGTGTCCTTGCTCGGGGCCACGTCGATGGCGAGCGCCCCCTGCCATGGCCACAGCGCGCAAACCGCCAGGAAAGCCAATGTCCGTCTCATCCGCCCACTGTAGACACGAGTCCCCACGATTCAACCCCATCCCGATTTTCCGATTGCCCGCGCCCATGACCGCGCCAATCTCGCCCCATGGCCCACCCCAATCTCCCCTTGCCCCGAATCGCCCTTGCCATCCTGGGCATAGCCGCCGCCCTGGGCTCCCCCCAGCCCGCCGACGCCGGGGGCGGAAGGCCCAAGACGTCTCTGCGGCTGCACTTCGAGGTCAGCCCCAACCTCCCCGAGAACCAGCGCGTCGTGTACCGTCTCCAAAATCCCAAGATCGATGTCGCGGTCGGCAAGTTCCCGGAGATCTGGGAAAAGCACATGGTCGGCGCCGAGCCCCTCGCGGGCAACCCCGGGGCCGTGCTCTTCCGGTTCAACGACCACGGCAAGCGCGTTCTCAATTTCCTCACGGACGCGAACAAGGGGCGCCGCCTGGTGGTGGTTCTCAATGGCCGCCCCGTCTTTGCGCCCACGGTGGATGCCACCCTTCCCAACGGCCAACTCGTGGTCCCCTCGGGCATAACCCCCGAAGAGCTCGCTGACCTCCAGCGCATCGCCAAGAAGAACAAGCGCGAAGAAGAGAGTTACTGAGCCCGCGCATCAAACGTTGGCGCTTTCGGCCACCGGATCGGACGACGCCGCCATCCGGTCCTGCAATCGCCGGAGATCGTCCGACCTGTCCGCAAGCCCACGGCCCGGCGACCGTCGCTACGAATTTCTAAGCCGGCCCGTCGGACTTTGTCCGCCAGCCTCCTCCGCCACCACCCGCCCGTCGAGCATCCGCTCGCCGTCGAAGTCAAACCATCCCTCGAACGTCACGCGCCCCAACAGGTGATGGAACCAGTGGATGTCGTCGGCCCACATCCTCTCGAAGGGAATGGCCCCCACCGGAACCCAGAAGGGCTTGGCCTCGTCGGTCTCGGTCGGCTCGCCCTCCAATCCGTCCGCCCGAAACACCGTGCAGTGCAGCGAGTAGCCATCGGTAAAGCGGAACCAGAGCGCCCCGCCCCGCCTGAGGCCCAGGGGCGTGACGCCGATCTCCTCCCGCGTCTCGCGCACCGCCGCCTCGTCCGGACGCTCCCCGCGCTCGATTCGGCCACCCGGACCATTGACCTTTCCGGCGCCAAGGCCGCGCTTCTTCTCGATCAGCAGCACCTCGTCGCCGCGGACGATGAAGCACAGCACGGCCCTTTCGGCCGGTTCGCCCCAGCCGTCGGTCCGGCCCGCGGCCCCGCCCATCACATGCGCTCCACCGTGCGCAGGCCCAGCAATTCGCACCCCGCCCGCAGCGTCCCCGCCGTCACCCGGCAAAGCGCAAGCCGATGCGAGCGCAGGCCGCCCTCCGCCTTCAGCACCGGGCAATCCTCAAAGAACGCGTGGAAACACCCGGCCAGCCCAAATAGATAGAAGCACAGGTGGTGCGGCCTCTGTTCCTCCGCGACCTGCGCCACCACGTCCTCCCACTGCAGCAGCCGCAGCATCAGCTCCCGCTCCCTCGGGTGCGAGGGCGGCCCCAGCTCGTACCCCGCATCCTCCGGGTCCCCCGACTTGCGGAATATCGACTGGATCCTCACGTACGCGTTCAGCACGTACGGCGCCGTGTTCCCGTCGAACGACAGCAGCCTGTCCCACTCGAACACATAGTCCAGGTGCCTGTTCTGCACGAGATCCGCGTACTTGACGGATCCGATCCCCAGCACCTCCGAGATGTCGCGGCGCTCCTCCTCCCCCAGATCCCCGCGGCGCTCGTCCACCATCGCCCGCGCCCGCGCCACCGCCTCCTCCAGCAGGGCCTCGAGCTTGACCGGGTCCCCCTCCCTCGTCTTCAGCGGGCGCTTGTCCGCCCCGAGAATCGAGCCAAAACCCACGTGCCTCAGTTCGACGCCAAGCCCCCACCGCCGCACCGTCGCGAAGAGTTGCTGGAAATGCAGGCTCTGGCGCATGTCCACCACGTACCAGATCTCGTCCGGACGAAACGTCTCCACGCGGTGCTTCACCGTCGCAAGGTCTGTCGTCGCGTACAGCGCCGCCCCATCGCTCTTCCGGATCAGGAACGGCTTGTCCTTGAGGCCCGCCTCCTCGAAGAACACGCAGATCGCCCCCTCGCTCTCGCGCGCCACGCCGCGAGCCACCAGATCCTCCACCACCCCGCGGAGCATCGGATTATAAAAACTCTCCCCCAGGGTCTCGTCGAAGCGAACCCCCAGCCGCCCGTAGATCCCGTCGAACGCCGACTGGCTCAGTTCCCGGAACCGGCGCCACACCGCCAGATTCTCCGGGTCGCCCTCCTGAAGCTTCTTGAGCTCGAGCCGCGCCGCCTCCTGTACCTCCGGATCGGACTGTGACGCCTCGTGCGCCCGCTTGTAGAGCCGCTCCATCTCGCCGATCGGATCCGCCGCCAGCCTGTCCTCCGAACCAAAGCGCCGCAGGCCCACGATCAGCTTGCCGAACTGCGTCCCCCAGTCCCCGATATGGTTGTCGCTGATCACCCGGTGCCCCACGTAACGCGCCACACGCTGCAGGCAGTCGCCCAGCACCGTCGAGCGAATGTGGCCCACGTGCATCGACTTCGCCACGTTCGGGGCGCTGAAATCCACGATCAGCGTCTTCGGCGCATCGACCGGCTCGATGTACCGCCCCGCAAGACGACCCGCTAGGCCACGCACCAGAGCCGCGTCCGTCAGCCGGAAATTCAGGAAACCCGGACCCGCCACCGTCACCTCCGCGAGCCCGACACCGCCCCAGCCCGCGCGCACCGCCGCCGCGATCTCCGAGGGCTTGCGCCGCGCCTCCTTCGCCAAGACCATCGCCGCGTTGCTCTGATAGTCACCGTGCCGCGCGTCCGCGCACGGACGAAAATCCGCCGGGCCAGCGCCCCCGGCAAGGCCGGCGCCCGCCAGCGCGCCGCCCAGTGCCCCCTCCAGTTCTCTGATGATCGGATTCATTCAGCCTCGCTCCGTGCAACAACCCGCGGGCCATCCGCGAGAACGCCCCTTGTAGCCGACTCACCCCGGCGGAAAAGGCCAAATCACCTCAGGTACTCCCTCAGGAAAGCCGCTCCCAACTCGCCCAGATCCCGCAGCCTCCCCAGCGACCACTCGACCGCCCGCCAGAGATCGTGCGCCTCCAGCCCCGGGCTCACGAACACCAGCAGCAGCACCAGGGGCATCAGGTTCAGCAGGTAGATCAGCGACAGCGAAAAGAGCCAACCCTCCCCCGCGATGTCGGGCTGGAAGCGCCCCAGCATCATGACCGTGAAGGAGACGTGAAAACCCCACGCCAGCCCCAGCACCGCCAGCAGCACCCACAGGTGCCCATCCAGATCCACCCAGAAACCCGCCAGCCACCACAGCCACGCCGCCAGCACCCCATACAGCGGAAAAAAATAGGGCGCCAGCGAGATCCAGAAATTCACGCGGTCCGTCCTGACGTACCCCCCCTGGGGACCCACCTTCAGCGCCGTCACCCGGCCCCCAAAAGCCCACGCCCAGATCGCGTGGGTCAGCTCGTGCCCAAGCAGATACGCCCTCATCGGCTTGACCCCGGCCACAAAACACACCCACCACGCAACCGCACCCCCCAGAAAACTCAACAGCAGAGGATTCCGCGCCGCCTCGCCCCCGAGCAACACCAGGCTCCCCAGCCGAAACGCCGCGACCGTCAGGACAAGGCACAGCGGCCAAAGCGCCGCCACCGCCACGGCCCATTTCAGCCATTTGGCGCTTGCCTTTTGCGCGCCCGCCACTACCGTCCCCCCTCACCAAAGACAATCATGGCCAACACGCTTTCAGCAGCAAAACGCGCCCGCTCCTCGGAGAGGCGCCGCCAGCGCAACCGACGGGTCAAGGCTCGCGTCAAGAACATCGAGAAAGAGTACCGCCAACTCATCGCGGAGAAAAAGCTCGATGAGGCCAGGGTTCTCCTTCCCAAGGTGAACTCGACCCTCGCCAAGGCCGCCAAGTCCCCCGCCATCCACAGGAACAAGGCCCAGCGGAAAATGTCCCGCCTCGCCAAACTCCTGAAGTCCGCCGAAACCCCGGCCTGACCTGAAACTTCAAAGTTGGGGATACTTCGATGCGTGTCACAAGAGACACGTCATCAGCAGGTTATGCGGGCACCGCCTAAAGGCGGCACTACGAGCCCAAGACCACGGGAATGTTCGTAGTGGTGCCTTTAGGCACTCC
>JADLBR010000338.1 GCA_020847615.1 Verrucomicrobiia bacterium | reverse complement strand
GGTTCGGATGGTGATGGCGGCGTTCGTGGCGCGATTGCTGGCGGCCACGTACAACAGGCGCACCTCGTAGCGGCCGGCCTCGGGGATCTCGGGGGTGAAGATGGCGGTGGCGGGTTGTTTCTTGGCGCGGTTGTCGTGGCGGTAGCCGGGGCCCACCAGCGGGTCGAGGCGCGTGCTGATCACCCAGGGGCCCGTGCAAGTCGCCGCGGAATCGTCCAGCAGGAGCCCTGCGACTTTTGCCGCGGGGGCATTGCCGGCTTGTTTCTCCGCCTTGTCGGTCTCCGCCAGGCTGAAGCGGGCGCTGACCACGGAATTCTGTTCGGGGCCGGGGCGGTATTTAACGTAGGTCGTGGCGACGAGGGTTCCGTCGGGCAGCACCTCCAGGCCCGGATAGCCGCAGTCGCTTCCTTTGTGGCTGTGCAGCAGCTTGATTTTGTATTTGCCATCGCGGCCACCGACGATGTCCTCGTAGCGTCCGACCCAGGCGACGAAGTGGTTCTTCGTGGGGCTGGCGGCGCCCATGTCGCGAAAGGCAACCACGAGTCGTCCATCGGGCGCATAGACCGCTTTGTGGCGGTCGCCATGCAGGCCGGGGGGCAGGTCCTTGAGCGCCGTCCAGGTGCGGCCCTCGTTATCGCTGGTGATGAAGTGGCCGGGCTCGGTGCGGACGTTCTCGCGCAAGAGGCAGAGGAGCTGCTTGCCGTCGGGTGAGCGGACCACCTCCGGCTCGCAGGGTTTCAGGTCGCCGTGGTCCACGAGAATGCGCCACGGGCTCCAGGTAAGCCCGCCATCGGTGGACTCGCTCTGCGCCACAACGTTGGACCTCGGGTCCTTGGTCTCGCCGGGGCGGCGGATGTTCGAGAGGCCGATGAGCTTCTTGCCGCCGTCAACCGGCACGATCGTGCAGAACGGCATCACGGAGGTGAGGCCGTTGCTTTGCATGGGGCCCCAGGTCTTGCCGTCGTCGGTGGAGATGGACTGATTCATGGTGCCGTCAGGTCCCTGTCCGGCGAAAACGAAGAGGCGGGCGACGCCCTGCGGATCGACGAGGCGATAGATGGCGGGGCAATTCTTGACCTGGGTCCAGCTCTCCGGGGCCGGGAGGAGCTCGCTCCAGGTGAGGCCGCCGTCGTCGCTGCGCTTCATCGGGCCGCACGGTCCGCCGTGGTTGAGCGTCCAGACGCAGAACATCGTCTTGCCGTCCGGCATCAGCAGGGTGGTCGGGTGGCCCTGATAGACCTCTGGCGTGCCACGGGCGATGACGACCTGACGCGCGGTCTGCTGCGAGAGGTCCACCGTTGGCAACGGGCCCGCGATGGCGGAGGTCGCCCAGATGAAGAGGAGGGTGAGGATGGGTTTCATGTCGGGGTCGCGGTCGAAATGCTGAACAAGCGGCTGTTCGTCATTTCCACCACAATGCGCACCGGTCGGTCCGTCGGTGGCGTGGCCTTTGATCGCCAGCGCGCGTGCCATCGTGTGGCGTCGGCGCGCAGCGGTTCGCAGTCTTCCAAGGCGCAGCCAGCGATGGCGCGACCATCGGCTTCGAGTAGGGCCACGCGCAATTGGCCTCCGCCGGCATCGGCATTGATGATCAGCGATGGCCCGCCCAGCCGCAGCGGTTTTGTTTCGACGCGGCCAAGCTCGGCGGCATCGAGCGAGACAAAACCGTGTCGGCGCCACTCGGCGCGGCCGATGCTCATGCGCTTGGGCGGAATCGGCCCGCCGTGGGTCGTGGTCATCGCCGTATAGTAAACCCACGTCGCCTCGCCGACATGCGCCGCGGTGCTGGAAACGCCCAGGATGGAGCCGCCATCAAAGGTCCCGGGCGCGCCGCGCGGGATCATGTTCAACCGCGGTTCGGGACGCTGCCACGTGCGACCGTCGGCGCTCGTGGCAAGCTGGACATCGATCGGGCCGTCATCGGGACTTTGGCCGGGAGATACCTCGTTCTTGGGCAGACGCTTGGTGAGGCGAAAGATGGCGGGCAAACCGATGAACCCGGCGGCGTGAGGATACACCGACATGTTGTAGACCTCGGCGCGCTGGTCCGGGCCGCTGGCCCATGCGTCATCCTTCTCATCGGGCGCGAAGACCAGCTCGGGCTCGCTCCATTCCTGAAAATCGCGGCTCCGCGCCAACCAGACCACGCGCCGGCCAAAACCGCGGACTTTGGCGGGACGCTTGTGAAACGCCAGATACTCGTCTGTGACCGGATCTTGTGTGAGCGTGATCGTATCCGAGTTTTCCAGCACGGGATTTTTCGGATGGGCCGTCCAGCGCAAGCCATCGGCGGAGAACGCGGCGTGATAGCCGCCGGATTTTGATCCGAGCAATTTGTAGCGCTTCGCCGGGTCGGGCTCGCGCGCGTCCAGCAGCACGCTGGGACTGTGGATCCTGTGGACGATATTGTTCTCGGTCGAGTCCTTGAACGGGAGCAGGCCGAACGACGGCTTTAGCCAATTCACGCCGTCTCGCGAGGTGGCATGCAAGACATAATTGGGGAAGGACATATACCACAGGCGCAACGGGCCGGCAGGTTCGTCGGCATACACCGAGCCGTAAACATAGACGCGCTCAACCTCCCATGGACGATCGGCCTCGATCACGGGAGCCTTTCGCGTCTTGGCGGGATGCGTGGTTCGGACGACGCCCGTGCTTGAGGCGACCCCGCAGTCGTCGGCAAAGAGAAGCGGCAAATCCTGAAGTGCGGGGATGCGCGAGGCGGGCGGAACGGAGCCCGTTTTCGGCGGAACATCCGGCGGCAGCCTGGCCGGTTGGCTCCATTCGAGGATCTGGCCGTCTTTTGCCAAGCGCTCGCGCAACCTCGCGTAGTCCACTTGCTGCACGGGAACACGATCCTCCATGGCCTGGCAGGCGGCGGTGGCGGCGGACTGGCTGAGGCACATGAAGACGGGCTCCATGCGGATGCTGGCGAAGGCGGTGTGGCTGGCGGAGAGCGCGAAGGTGACGAAGAGGTTCTCGCATTCCTCGGGCCTTGGCACGATCGCGCCATAGCCGATGGGGTAGGGCGGTGCGCCATCGCGTCCGGTGGCAATCTTGCCCTCGCGGGCGACGACGCCGCCCCTGACGATGCGGCGGATCTCGTGGACGTCGGTGCCGTAGGAGCCGACGGCGACGGGCCGGGGCGCGACTTCCCTCCCGAAGGTGTGGTGTTCGGTCATCACGAGGCCGGAGATCATGCGGCGGCCCTGGCGGACGTAGATCTGGTGGGGCCAGCCGCCGTTGTCGGTGAACTCGTCCCTGGGGAGACCGAAGCGACGCATGTCCGCGCGCACCTTTTCGGGAACGCGCGGATCGGTGGCCAGGAAGTGCAGCAGCCCGCGGTGGTAGTCCTCGTGCTCTTTCGCGATCTTCTCGCGCTCCGCGTACGTGGCCTCGGGCCACGCGTGCGATGCGCCCGGGAGGTTGCCGCCGAAGGTGGCGGTGTTGAAATCCCATTTGTCGTTCGGCAGCGGGTCGTGCTTCGAGAACCAGCGCAGGTCCATGTCGTCGCCGATGGCCAAGCACGCCTCGATAAACCGGGCGACGATCTCATAGCGCATCGGGTCATAGTTCTCGGGCGGGGCGATCGGGATGCTGTTGGACGGGTCGGTGGTGAGGCAAAGCCGGTAGCAATAGGCCTGGATGCCGGGGGCGGGATCGCCGGG
>JADLBR010000337.1 GCA_020847615.1 Verrucomicrobiia bacterium | reverse complement strand
TTCCGCCCGGAGCCGATCGCTGAGTTGTGATGGGCGATGCAGTTCATTTGGGTGCTGCCGCCCGTGCACCAGATTCCGCCGCCGTTGCCTTCAACCGCGTTTCCGACGAACACACAATTGAAGAGGGTGCTTCCGGCGGCACAGTAAACCCCGCCTCCGCTATATAGGGTAGAATAGCCGAATCCGTCGGTGACATTATTGACAACGAGACAGTCGCTCAAGATGGAGCCCGATTCACAATATGCGCCTCCGCCCATTCCAGAGACGGCGTTCCCCTCGATGACACACCCATCGAGCCGTCCGCCTCCGGACACTATCACGCCGCCGCCGTGGGCTGGGATCATGCCTTGGGTTGAATTGCCACGAATCGTACACCGTTCCATCGTTCCCAGGCAGAAGGCTCCCCCTCCCGACATGGCAACGTTGCTGATCACCAGGCAATCACCTGCCTTTCCGCCCGCATCGCAGAAAATTCCGCCACCCTTATAAGATGGCAAGGAGCCTCCCCCAATCCCATTTCGAATCAGCTTGCATCCAGACATCTCAGCGCCAGCCGAAACAAACGCGCCTCCGCCGGACCAGGCGGACTTGTTTCCGATCAAGGTGCAGTTGGTCACAATCCCGCCAGTATCGATAAAAGCGCCGCCGCCGCCGCGATCCGCGTCGTGCGAAACTGGCTGGGCTGCTGTTGCCCAAGTCTGGCCATTTGTCATCAGGAAGCCCGAACACACCGCCCCACCCCGGAGATAGACGCACCGCACGGCGCTGGAACCCAGCCCGCCCGTCGCGGGGTCGGGCGCCCCCACGATCAGGGTCTCTTCCGGGCCGTTCACGCTCTGGAGCACGATAGCGTTGGTGACGCACACCCGGTTGGAGAGGCCGTAGCCTGGGGTGAGCGCGCCGCCGGTGTCGTAATAGCCATTGGTGACCAGAACGGTGTCGCCGTCGAACGACGCATCGACGGCGGCCTGTATGGTGTGGAAGGCGCTGGCCCAGTTCGTGCCGGGGCCGTCCGATGGACTGTTGGTCCACACGTGCAGGGTGGCCGAGGGCCGGGGACGGGCGGCTGAGATCTGAAACAGGAGGGCGAGCGGCAGTGCGGCGCGGAGGTGGCACCCGTGCCGCATGGCCCCGCGGGCAATTCCCCGCGTTTCGGTGGCCCCTGAGGCCGGGGATCCGCACGCCGTTGTGCGCGTCCTGTCCAAGCGGGGAGTAGCATAGGGCGGTCCCGGGGCGGGCGCGATCAAATATTTGGCATGCGGGGTCTGACTCTGCGCTGAAAGATCGCGCGTCATTCCCGGGGTGGGGGGATGGCGGATCTTGGGGCGTGGCGATCAGTATCCCGGGCATCGGGGCTGCCCTCACGCGCTTCGGCCAGCTTCATCGGCGGGCACGATGGCCCGGGGTTCGATAGCTATCCGGGGCCCTTCATGCCGGGTGGCGCGGCCCGCGGGACCGGCGCGATGACCGGCCCCGCGGGCGGTGCCGTCTATTTCGATCGGGCGGTTGACCCGGGCCGGTGTCCGCCCGCGAGTTGCCCGTCGTGGGGCGCCGCGTCCCCCGCGCCGTGCCTGGCCAGGAAGCCCCGGTACAGGCGCTCGGTCTCCCGCAGCTCCGCCGCGACCTCGGGGCAGAGCCTGAAGTCGGGCTGCCCCAGCTGGTCCATCATCCGCCGGGCGCGGGCCGATGCCTCGATCAGGTCCCCCACCGCGTCCCCTCCGCCTTCACCCGCGCCTTCCACCGAGTCCAGCAGCGCGTCGATCTGCGTCCTGAGCCCCCTGAGGTGGAAGATGTGCCTGGGCCCGAGCGTGGGGCGCCGCCTGCGGAGCGACTCCAATCGGCCGGCGAGGGCCGTTGCCTCATCGACGAGCCGGTCCAGGTCGGGCGCGACCGGTTGCCCGGCTGCCCGCCCCGCCTCTTCCGGGTCACCGGTGGCATCCGGGTCGATCGAATCCTCCTCGCCCTCGTGATCCTCGTGATCGCCGATGCCGAGGCCGGGCCCGAGGCCGATCCCATCCTCGTCCCGATCCGACTCATCGGGCTGGCCGGGGTCCTTGGCCTCCGGGGGATCCTGTGCGACGGCCCTGCCCCTCCCGGTGGCGGCCGGTCGCGGCACCTTCGCCCGGTCGGGGGACTCCGACAGGAAGCGCACGGCCTCCCGGGGCGACATCGCCCTGTCGCCGGGGTTCAAATCGGCCAACGTTGGCCGTTTTGCCTCCTGCATCCACCGGCGCGCGGTGCGCGGGCTCAGGCCCGGGACGCTGTCCGCCAGCCAGCGCTCCCACCCGCCGTGGGGCACGAGCTCCTTGGCCCGGTTGAGCAGTCGGCCGACGCCGAGGGCGTGCTCGGTGGCCGCCTGCAGCGCGGTCCCGAGCCGCCCCACGTGCTCCTCGGTCTCGGCGTACGCGCGGCGGATCTGTTCGGCCAGCTGCGGCAGCGTCTCCGCCGCCCCGCTGATGGTCTGCGCCCCACTCTCGGCCGGGGCGCTTGGCGTTTTTTCAGGGGACCGGTGTAACCGGGTCTTGTGTGTATCCATGGTGAACATTACCACGGGCCGGTTATGGGGCGAGCTAAGTCAAAGCCTCTAAGTGGCAAAACACGGTGTAATGGCCGTCGGAAGGCACATTTTATCGTGATTTCTGTGATTCTGGCGCGTCCCTGGCCTGAACCTGGCCAAGCTACATGCCGCATCGGTGTGGCATGGCGCGCGCATGACCGGGGGCGTCG
>JADLBR010000336.1 GCA_020847615.1 Verrucomicrobiia bacterium | reverse complement strand
TCTGAAATACGGGTCCCCGATCGGTTTTCGGCACTGGAAACGCGGCCACAGTTTGTGATTTCGAAAAATGGCGTTTGGGAGCGCGCGTCTACATCTCAACCTGTTGCTATCGCGCGGTTTTCCCAGAGCCCGGACACTTCACAGCCCGCAAGGCTGTGAAATGTCCGGGCTAGGGGCGCGATGGGGGCCGGGTTTCGGGTCCGGGTATCACGGGCAGGATGATGCGGGATGGGTGGTCGGCGTCGTGGAGGACCGTGTTGGTGGCGATGGCGGTGCGCCGATGGTTGTTGAGGGGTTCCCCGGTATTTGGGTTGACGTCGAAGCGCGGGAAGTTGCTGCTCGAGATATCGACGCGGATGCGGTGGCCTCTCTTAAAGACGTTCGATGTGGGGTAGAGCCTGATGGTGAACTCGTGGGCGCGGCCTGGTTCCATCGGGCGCTCTTCGGAGGGGCACTCGCGGAATCGGGCGCGGGCGATGCCGTCGCCGATGTTGAGGTCGAAGCCGCCGGGGAAGTCGGGGCTGGCGGGATAGACGTCGATCAGTTTAGCCGTGAAGTCGGTGTCGGGTGCGGAGGATGCGGCCCAGAGCCTCACCTCGATTTCGCCGGTGACCTCCAGATCCTTCTCGAGTGGCTCGGTCCGGAAAACGAGGATGTCGTTTCGGGCGGAGAGGGGGATGGGCTTGGGCCAGTTCCAGAATGCGGGTCCGCCGCGCTGGTCCCAGGCGCCCTGCTGCATGATGCCGTCGCCGGAGGAGATGTTGCCGCCGAGGGTGGGGACGGGGTCGCGGGGATCGAACTGGAAACTGGTCGAGTCCGATCCGGCGTCGGGCGCTGCGGTGGAGAGATCGCCGCCGGGCCGGAGATAGAAGGGCGTCGGGCGTGTCCGGGCGAGCGGCCATTCGTCCTCATCGCGCCAGGAGCCGCCGTGGTTGAGGAGGCCTGTTTCCGTCCTGCGGCCATCGCCGGTGCCCATGACGAAGATGCGGACGCGCCTTGCGAAGGGGGCGGCCCTGCCGACGGCGTTGTCGATTCCCTTGAGCCAGTGGTCGTACCACTCGAGTCGCCAGGCGAGGGCATCGGGGATGGCGGCCTCCTTGCCAAAAGCGACCTGCCCGTGCTGTGACTTGTCCTGCTCGCCGTGGATCCAGGGACCCATGATGAGGAAGACGGGGCCCTTGATCGCCTTGTTCAGGGCCATGAAGTTGGCCGTCGTGTTCCCGCCCCACGAATCGTACCAGCCGCCCACGAGGTAGACGGGGATGTCCTTGTAGCGCGCGGGCTGGGCGAGGATGTTGTTCTGTGCCCAGAAGCCATCGTCGGCGCCGTGTCCCATGGCACCGATGAGCCACTCCTCGAACTCGGGGGCGAGCCGGAGCGGGGTGGCGCCCTGCCGCAGTGGAAGGAGGCGCAGGTACTCGAGCCGATTGGTGGCCATTTCGGCGAGAGCCGAGCCGGTGGCGGGATCTTGCGCGGCGCGGCTGCCGCGCCCCGCGTTGAGCATGATCCAATTCCAGAACCGCAGCTCAAAGGCGCCCGCGTTGCGCATGCCCTGGCGGCCCATGTTTGAGACGGCATCTACGGGGATGACGGTCGCGAGCCCGGGGGCATTGTCCAGGGCCATCGCGTGCTGGGTGCCGCCGACGTAGGAGGTCCCGAGCGTGCCGATCTTGCCGTCGGACCAGGGCTGTCTGGCGATCCACTCGGCGCAGTCGCAGCCGTCGCGCCCGTCGTCGGTCATCCAGTGCCAGACGCCCTCGGACCCGAAGCGGCCCCGCGTGTCCTGTGCGACGAAGGCGTAACCGCGCGCGGCGAAGTAGCGGCCCGGCCCGGCGCTGCCATTCTTGTTGTAGGGGGTCCGGGTGAGGATCGTGGGGAATTTGCCCTCTGCGGCGGCGTCGCCTTTGCCGGGGAGATAGACGTCGGTGGCGAGTCGCACGCCGTCGCGCATCGGCACCATGATATTCGTCTGGGTGAGGACGCCGAACTCGGGCGCGCGGCAGAAGGCCCGCGGCGCCAGACCGGACGAGGTGAGCGAGGCGAGGATGAAGAGGATGATGCGGCGGGCGGGCGTTCTCATGGGGCGGTCTCAGGGGGAGTTTGGCGCGGGGCGAGTTTCGGCGCGAACATTTTCGCGGGCGGGTGGCGGGCCTGGCCGAAAAGTATTGATCGCGGTCGCGGCGCGCGGCGAGTATGACGATCGCATGCGTCTCCGGGCCTGTTTGGTTACCCTGGGCTGTTGCCTGTGCGTGCTGGTGGCCGTCGCCTCGCCCCCGCGCCCGAATTTCGTCTTCTTTCTCACCGATGACCAGCCTTACGCGGGCATGGGTTGCACGGGCAACCCGGTGCTGAAGACGCCCGGGATGGACCGATTGGCCGCGGAGGGGGTGCTGTTCGAGAATGCCTTTGTCACCACCGCCATCTGCTGCTGCAGCCGGGCCAGCATCTATACGGGCCAGCACATGAGGAGGCACGGCATCGAGGATTTCGCGAAACCGCTCTCCGCCGCGCAGTGGCGGCAGACCTTTCCGGCGCTGCTGCGCGAGGGGGGATACCGCACGGCCTTCCTCGGCAAGTTTGCCATCGGATCAGAGAAAGACGGCGGGGGCATGGCACTTCCCGCCGATCAGTTTGACCTCTGGTATGGCTTTCCGCAGGGCATCGCCTTCCGGCAGACGGAGGGAGGCAGGGCGCGCTACCTGACCACGGTGATGACCGAGAAGGCGGTGCGATTCCTGAAGGACGTGGGACCGGACCAGCCGTTCTGTCTCATCATGGCCCTCAAAGAGCCCCACGGGCCACTGGATTATTTTGATCCAGAGTTTGAGAATCCCTACGCCGATGCCATCATCCCCGCGCCGGCGAACATGACCCGCCGGTCATTTGAGGCGTTGCCCGAATGGGTCCGCAGAGGGCTCAATGCGAGCCCCAGGTGGCTGGAGGACCCGGCGTCCTATCAGCAGCAGATGCGCGCGATCTATGCCTACATCAGTCGCGCCGACTTGGCCGTCAGGCAAGTCATGGGCGCCCTGGAAGAGCTCGGACTCGACAGGAGCACGGTCGTCATTCACTCGTCCGACAACGGTTCCATGGAGGGCGCGCATGGCCTGTCGGGCAAGTGGCTGATGTACGAGGAGTCCATCCGCGTGCCGTTGATCATCCGCGATCCGCGCCTGCCGGTTTCCGCGCGGGGGCGCCGCGCCCAGATGGCCCTGAACATCGATCTGGCCCCGACATTTCTGGCAATGGCCGGCCTTCCGGTTCCGTCGGGCATGCAGGGCATGGACCTCCAGCCCCTGTTGCGCGACGCGGCGGCGCCTGGCAGGGAGGATTGGTATTACGAGCACGTCTATACGACGCCGCCGTCGCGCCGGCCCATTCCGAAATGCGAGGGCGTGCGCACGGGCCGCAGGAAGTACATCCGCTACACCGAACCGCAACCGCCCCTGGAGCAACTATTCGATCTGGCCGAGGATCCGCGGGAGGAAAGGGATTTGGCGAAGGATCCCGCGCAGGCAGAGACCCTGGCCCGGCTCCGCGCCCGCTGCGACGAGTATCGTGCCTCG
>JADLBR010000335.1 GCA_020847615.1 Verrucomicrobiia bacterium | reverse complement strand
CTCCGCGTCGTGCCCGGTCACGTCCCGTCGGGCGTAGTGGCAGACGGTGACGCCGGCATCCCGAATTTGACCCGCCCCACCATCTCCCGCTCATGCTCGTACCGCACGTGAGAGTACGTCTTGAGCAACAGCGCCCCGTGGTCCTTGTGGCCCAACCAATCGCCACTATGCGTGCGCCGATGCCGGGCCCGGGGTATGGCGGGTTGCAGGCCCCCGGCCAACGCCGCTTGCGCACCCAAGATCATGCACAAGGGGGGACCGCGTCATCCGCCGACAGAGAAACTGTTCGCCGCAAATCGTCGACCGACCCTACGGGCGCGCCCCTGCCTCTGCGGCCATCTCCAGGAGCGCCGCCAGCATTTTCTGTGAGGCCTTCGGTTCAAGGCGGCTGGTGCCGATCCATGTCTCGTAGCCGCCCAGCTCAAAATGCCTGGGCGTGGGCAGGTACCCGAAATAGCCGTGGGCCAGCGAGATCATGAAGGCCGGCTTGACCGGGCTCCGCTCACGAAATTCCAGCCCGGTCTCGCAGAAAACCTCCGTCGGCATGGTCCCGATGCACACGTCGCCGATGCGAAGCACCTGCAGCGGGATCGGGATCGTGTCCGGCTGCTTGGCTGCCCCCATGGTCTTGCTGGCATAGATCCGCGAAAGATCGGTCTCGCCGGGCTTCTTCTCCTCGGGGCCGGCCAGTTTCTCTTTCGCCCAGGCCATTTGCTCGGGCGTGGGGTGGCGCGCGGCAATGGGCAGTTCCCGGTAGCGGGCCGCGAGCGTCAACCGGTCGCGATATTGGGCCTTGCCCAGCGCCTCAAAGACCTTCTCGGCCAGGTCATTGGCCACGCGGCGCATCTTGGCGTAGGGCTCCTCCTTGGGCCGGGGCTGGCGGAAGTCGACGCTGTTGATGTCGCCGCTCGTGCCGTTGGCCATCATGGCCACGAAAGGCGGATCATGGTCCTCGGCGTCTAGCAGCTGTTCCATGCGCCGGCAGAACATGCCGTAGTAATCGGCCGAGATATCACCCTGCCTCACCCCGCCCACGTAGTGCAGCGAATAGGTTGCAAAAACCGCGATCGGCCTCCCCTGCGGCTCGCGCAGGGCCAGGATCGAGATGATCGGGTCGGTCGGCCCGGCGGGCTCCACGAGATCCGGGCTGCCGCCGGGCGGATTCATCTTCACCCTGTCGATGGTCCCGAACGGATTCACCGGGGCGGTCCCCGGCCTCATGATCCACCGCCGGTTGAAGACGTGCTCCGGGGCCTCGGCGGTGACGAAGGCCAATTCGGCTGGCCGGAGCAGGTTCGCCGCACGCGTCACGCCGTCCGCGATCCGCCGGGCCACGAAACCGTCATAGCCTCCCAGCGGCTGACCGTCCTTGGGAACATCTCCCCTGGCGTCGCAGGCCGAATGGGTGTGCACGCAGCAGATCAGCACCTGCTCCGGCGGAATCCCCGTGGCCGCCTCGACCATCCTGCGGGCCTCGGTGTCCGCCGCCCGGCCGATCCCCAGCAGGTCGCAGACCACCACGGCCAGTTTGGTTTGCCCGTCATCCAGAACCAGGCAGCGCGCGTGCAGTTCATCGTGCACGTGGGCGGCCGGGAAACGCACAAATCCGCCGACGATGCTGCCACCCAGATCCGGGGTAATGTTGCTGGTCGCGGCCCCGGCACGGAACATCGGCGCGGCAGGTGCGGCCAGAGGCTGTGAGGCCATCAGGCATCCGATCAGAGAGAAACAGCAGGGTTTCATGGGTGCCTGTAGCCTACCCTCTTCAACCCACCTTGGCCACCATCTCCCGCTCGTGCTCGGCACGCACGTGGCTATACGTCTTGCGCAACAGCGCGCCGTGGACCTTGTGCCAGAGCCACTCCGCCACAGCGCGGCCGTCAAACTCGGCCTCTACGCCCCGTCCCGCTTCCGCAAAACGCGGGCCAGCTGGCCCACCGCAATCCTCGGGAGGACAGGCCCGCGCGCCATCGCCGCACTCGGCGTCTCGGGCGATGGGGCCCTGCGGCCCGGTGATCAACTCCACGGTCACGTGGTGCAACCATCCGTCGCCCATGTCGTACTCGTACTCCAGTTCGGCGCCGACAACGGGGGCAACGTCCATCATCCTGACCCGCCCCTCGTCCCCGCAGTCCAGCTCGAAGGAGGAATCGGAGAAATCCCCCGCCGCGGTGCCGAAGCGGTGCAGGTGGCTGTTGGTCCAGCCCATCGCGACCTGCAGGGCCGCGTGCAGCCAGCCCAGCGTGGCGTCCCCCGCCACCAGCAGGGAGCGCCACACAGGCGGCACCACGCCCAACAATTCGACGCGCAGGCGGTACAGGGGCGCGGGTGGGCGAACGAGGTGGTGGTGCCCCGCGGATCGGCCGAGGTCAGCCGGTTGCCGTTCTTGTCGTAGGTGTGGGCGGTGGCCAGCGCTTTCTGCCATTCTTGCTATCCCGCCCCAGGTGAGGGTGGGCGTGCCTCATCCGCCGAGGGTTGGCGGGCCATCGATTGAGAGACGTTCAGGCCCCAGAGCAGCAGTGGGCCGAGATATCCTAGACCGAAAGCCCGCAAGGAGGGAGGGTGGACCTGGAGCACCATGGCAAGGCAGAAGACGATGGCAGCGGACCAGCCGACCAGGGCGGCGCGATTAGCCTCCATTTTCGCCCGCGAGGCCAGGAGTACGAGAGGGATGAACGCCAGGATGGTGTAGACCGCGTACCTTGCCTTGGTCTCTGGCAGCATAACGTACATCGCGGCAGACCAGAGCGCGGCCGACTGGATTAGGGTATCACGCGGCCGGCGGTCGGATCGGCACCTAAGCCGCAGCGTGGCGACGATCGTCGCAAGAAGGATGGCGGCCCGAAGCAGGTGGGCCAACCTGAGGGCGACCTGATGGTCCAGACGGAAGTGTGGGACACCGGGATAGATGGAGTGGAAACCGGGGCCGTGCGTCAGGTACCGCATCACGACAGCGTCCAGGCCTTCGGAGGACACGGTGTCCGCATTGATGAGACCGTATCCCGCCACGCGCCCGTCATCGCCCAGGATCGCGTGGCGGACGAATGCCATGGTGAGTCCGTGTGCCCTCGGCCCGAGGGCGACGAGGGGCAAGGTCGCCACGAAGAGTATCGCCCCGAGCACGAAGCCGGCGATGACCCGCACGCCCTGACGCGCCGGCCCGACCATCGGAAAGGCCAACATGAGGGCGGGATAGAGCTTGATCGCGCTGGGCAGCGCCAGGCCGACGCCCGCGCAGAAAGGACGACCCCGGAGCAGGGCGGCGAGGGAAACGAGCCAGCACGCGACAAACAGCAAGCTGAACTGGCCCACCTGGATGCTGGCACTGGCAAGGATCAACAGGACGCAGACGACCCACGGAAAGGCCCCCGCGACATGCCCTCCCGGGTCTTCGGCGCGGCCGAGGCATTTCGCAATCGCGAAGATCGCCGTGGCGAGGAACCCCAGATTGAGCAGGGCCCACAACGAGCCGCCCGCAGCCCGATCCATGCCAGCCAGCGGCTGAAAGAGGCACAGGCCGACCGGCGGGATCGTGCGGTACCATCCCGTGGAGGCGTCGCGTCCGGCGTAGAACTCGGGACCCGCGCCCTCGTTCAGGAGCCGGGCGGAACGAAGGAATACGCCGATGTCGCTCTCGCCCCGTCCTGCCCGCCGGGCCAAGGAGATGCAATTGCCGATGACCACCAGAGTGGCCATTGCGACAGCGACCCACGCAACCTTGGACCAGCGCTTCAAATGAAGGGGATTCGATGCCATGCGGGGCTCGCTTCTCCGGGCCAGATAATCCCGGGTTCTTCTGCTGTCAATGGCGGATCCGACTCAGGGACAGGGCCTGGAGATTTCGCTGGCTGTCTAGCCGGACTGGCCCCGGACGTTATCTTCGGAGGTCTGCTTGACGGTATCCGAGACCGTGGACTTGACGGTGGTCAACCTATGGCTGGAAATTGCTTCCGGGCTGCCCGGCGTCGCGTAGATCGGGTATCGGCTGGATGCTGTGGGGGGCTGATGCGGCAGGCGGGCCGATAAGACCGCTCCCCTGGGGTCGGCTCCGACCACCGGTCGGCGCCCATGCCCTCGACCTGGCCCCTGTGGGCTTTGATCCAGTCCTTGGCCGCCGCCTGGGTCTTGAAATACTTGCGCGCCCACCTGCCCCCGTGTAGCATCCCAGACAGGTAGCCGACGCATGGGCACGTTGCCGATCAGCCTAATGCGTTGAATATCAAGCTTGCGCGCCTGTAGCTCAATCGGATAGAGCGTTGGCCTCCGGACCTAGAGCCCTCGATCTATATCCTGTTCATCAAAAGGCTGTTCTAAATTTCGCCGAAATCAAATTCGCGCTCTGGTCGCGTCAATTTTTTGAGTGACTTCGATCAGTATATGATTGGGGTTAGCGCAGAATCTTGGACCCAGGGCCAACGCTCCATCGAGTGAACCACACGTTTCCGCCCTGCGGTGGTTGCCCGCCTCCCGTTGGGCCGACACACACGCACCGTGAATCGTGATTCCCTTCCAGGATGTCCGCTGATAATCAGTCCCGTGACGGTGGCACGCTGGCCCCGTACTTCATCGAGGAGACCCGCATGGTCAAGAGACCCAGAAAAGAAAAGCCTCCTCAAAAGACACCCCAGACGCCGCCTGCACCAAAGCGTGTCAGAACCCGCGGGACAGAGCCTGCCGCGGCGACAGATCCCCGCATCGCGCGGCTGAAGAGACTCGCGGACCGCATAGCGTCGGACCAAGTCCTACGCGCAGGGGATCCCGAGAAGTGGGCAGAAATCTTCGTGAAACTCGCCGGGATTTTGGTCTGGCGACGGCGGGATCTAGGCATAGGTCTCGAGAGGCTCTCCATAGTCATACGGTGGGCTCTCGGACAAATGGCGGCTCCGGAGTTGCTCAGGAACCGCGAATGGCTCGAGCGCTTTGCCTACATCACCCTCGGTTGCGCGCAGACACTTCGCGAGTCCGCGCGGTCGCATGAAGAGCAACTACGCCAAATAGCCCAAGAATTGCCCGAATGGCCCGTCTGTATGCGGGACAGCAAGGAGTCGGCGGCTAGCGCACGGAGACTTGTGAAAACGCTGGCCGTCGGCACTGCCAACATATTTGCTCAGATCAAGATCAGGGGCAAGCTGACAAAGCCTGTCTACGAGTGGCTTCGGTCGATTTGGTTGGAGGATGAGAAGGACTATAAGGATTGGCTCGATTGGCCCGTGCCACGTCCCGAGAAGAAGACCGTCCAGTTCTACCGCCGAAAATATGTCGGCAAGCACCCGTGCCCCGCGCGGATGACTCCCGGTGTCTACAGTCAGCGGGTCGAGGATGCGTTGGACAGCATTTTCGGACAGTACGCGCGCCTGCGCTCTCGCGCCGCGGAATCCGCGCAACCATCCCAGGATTAGGCGGTTCCCCTCACGACTCCAAAACGACCCCCTTTGGCCATCTTGCACTACGACCACGGCGGGCATTGGTTCCCATCCGATAGCGTTGCTCGGCACAGTCTGCACTGCACCGTGACTTGGTAAGAACCGATCCCGGTATTACCAAGACCTGGTAATACCAGAACTTCAAGTCACTAACCACTCGTTGTTCCCATTTCCCGCAACGGTGCTTTATTGGCACAAGATGGAGCGAGAAAGGATATCTCGAGCAGAGGAGAACCCGAGCTGGCTATGCCTGCATGTGAAAGATGTGGCGCAGCGCTTCGGGCTCAGCGCGAAAACCGTGTACCGATCACCGTCGAGATTTGGCGGTCGGCGCATCGGTGGAGTCTGGCGCTTCAGCTTGTCTGGGATCGAGACGGCCTCGGTCCCGGCCAAGCGGCGAGGGAGGCGGACGGCGTGATCGAAATCGCGCCAGCCGCGGGGAGGAGCGGGAGCGGGGCTGCATGCCCGCTCCTCCTCGCCCCGATACCCACACGCCACACGATCTCAGCCCCAGTAACACCCGCACAGCGAGCCCTTTTTAACCCCCACCCGGAGCACCGTCCCCATGTACGACACGATCGAGTTCGACCAGTCCCGTATCCTGACCACCCCGCACCCCGAGTGGCGCGAGGTGATGCGCAACGTCGCCGACAGCCCCGGCCACCAGTCCTTCACCCACACCCGGGTACACGGTCCCACGCATGTCCGGGTGTCCGGGAAGACCGTCGGTACGGTCAGCCGGGTCTACGTCCCCTCGTTGCCGGCCCTGCTGTACGGTCACAATGCCCGCTGCCTCAAGACTCAGGCCGACCTCGACCTGGCGCTGGCCCTGGTGGACCTGATCCTGGACCAGATCTCCCGGCCCCTCCGGGTGCCCAACTCCGTCGCGCCACCCCGTGTCTTCCGCCGAGTCGACATCGCCACCCAATTGGTCCTGCCGATGCCCCGCATCCTGGAGGGCATGCAGCACGCCCGTCAGCCCGGTGCTCGAAAAGATCCCGAACTGTACGGCCAGGAGACCATCGTGTTCCCGTTCACGGACCAGCGGGTCTCGATTTACTCGAAACAGTCCCAGCTCCGGGAGAAAGAGAGACGGCAAGGAAGACGCCTAAACCTGCCGCCCGGTCCCAACGTGGCCCGCGTGGAGGCGCAACTGAGGGGCGACCGTCTCGTCCGATGGCTGGGCGATCCTGGATCCCACGTCGTCACCCGGCTGGATTTCGATCGGGCCTACTCGGCGCTGCGGCAGATCATGATTGGCGTTCATGGCCGGCCAGTCTCCGGCATGAACCCGCGATCGATGGGCGACTTGATGACCCGGCTCGCCCTGGAGGCACCCGACATTTTCTTGTGGCGTCTTTCGGGCCTCAGCGCCGACCACAGGAAGAAGGTCCGGGCCGCGGTACGCAAGCGCACCCCGGCGCACACCAGCAGCCAACTCGACTGGGCCACGCTGTTGCCGGAGGGCGGGCCGCCCGAGTTCGTCGACATCTTCCTGCCCGGCGCGAGGCCGCCCTGCCCCGACCTGTTGGAGCATGTGCGTGCCCGGCTGTCCCAGATGAGCCCGGTGATCGCATCGGAGATGACCGCATGAGCCCTCCCCTCTTTCAGAAACTTTTCCGTGTGACGCGCCAAGACGCCGGAGGCGTCGCGGGCGCGGCACGAGCGGCAGCTCGGGCGCATGGCCGATCGGGACGCGAGCCGACATCGAGGGAGGCGGCGCCGCAGCGCAGCGGAGGTGCCGCGCCCGAGATCGGCGAGCGCCTCAGGCCGCCCGAAGGGCGGTCCCGATCAGGCCTGCGCCGATGGTGCCGTCCGTTCAGACAGTTCCGCACGGGAGGAATAGCGGCAGGCGGGATGACCCTATGAGTGGATCGACCGGAGACACCGAGATGGCCCGCTTCTCAGGCCGCGATAACGGCACCGCGTACGGCGCGGGCCACGACGGCCCGTGCGTCGTCGCGCCCGTCGACCCCGACGACGAGCGGCTGATGTGGCTGTCCCTGGATCCGTCCGAGGCGGCCGAGCAGCTGCCGCGAGACCACGGCCGCCCGCCGGCTCGCCGGAGAAGCTCTATGCAAAAAAAGACAGACGAAATAACGGCCGACCGCCTCGCGCGGGACGGCCACGCACAGCAACATGCCGCCGCCCCAGGGCCGCGGGTCAGCGAGAGGAGGACGCGATGATACTGGATACTGAAACCGCGGGGGCCAGCGCCCCGGCCACGACAGAAAAGAATGCGCGGGCCATGGCGCGGGCCGCGAGGGCGAAGACAGACAAGGCCAAGGACCGGACCCGCGCGCTCGAGAAGCTGGCGGCCAAGATACGCGACGGCGTGGCGGAGATGGAGCCGCTCATCGGGAAGTTCGGCACCGCGATCCTGGCGGCGGCCGAGCACGCCTGCGGGGTCGGGCGCCTGCTCAACGAGGCGAAGGCACGGGTCGCCCACGGCGCATGGGAGCCGTGGCTGGCGGAGAACGTGCCGGCCCTGAGGCCACGGACCGCGCGTCGATGGATGTCGGCCGCAAAACGGCCATCCGTGGCCGATTTGGGAGGGGCCGGTTCCGCCGCGATCTCCGTGAGCGGGGCCATGAGGCTCCTGGCCGACGACCCGGAGAACGGGGATGCGCCGAACGGGAACCGCGAGGAGAATTTTGGGGTCGCAGACCAGGGGGTGCACCGCGACGCGGGCCAGGGGGACGATGTGGCCAAGACCGCGCCACACCAATCCGAACCCGACGATGGTCCGGCGGCGCACGCCGCAGCACCGGCGCCTGGGCCGACCGAAAAGGATAGCCCGGCACATGAGGCGACCGGTCCCATCGCGACCGGGCATGCCGACGACGGGCCCACCACGCTCGTGGACCTGCTTGAGACCTCGGCGAGGTTCAGGGCGCAGATCGTCGACGCCATGGGACGGTGCCTCGCGCCGTCGCGCAGGCATCGCTCCGATCTGATGGAGACCCGGCGGGTCCTCGACGGCTTCCTCGGGGTCGCCGAGCAAGATCCAGAGGGAACCGGCGAGGGGGCGCGGTGAGAATCAGTCCCCCGGGATTCAAATCTATGACCACAAAGAAGACACAAAAGCAAACGGCCAACCGCGCGAAGCGGGATGGCCAGGCACAAGAACGATGCGATGCGGCGGCGATCCCGCCTCGCCGCATCCGGCTATCGCGCAAGCGGGGTTGGCGCAAGCCGCCGCGCGCGGTCACGGTGGCCCGGCCCACCTACTGGGGCAACCCGTGGAGGGTCGGCGTACACGGAGATCGGGCGACGTGCGTGCGGGCGCACGCCGACTGGCTCGCGGGCAAGCGCCACGATGCGCCGGACGGCAGGTCCGCCGGCGAAGTCCTCGCGCGGATCGGGGAACTGCGGGGCAAGGATCTGGCCTGCTGGTGCCTGCTCGATGGGCCGTGCCACGCGGACGCGTTGCTGAAACTGGCCAACCAAGGAGGACAATAGTTATGGCCGAGAAAACCAAAATCTGGTGGACCAACAGCACCTTCAACCCGTGGATGGGCTGCACTGCGGTGAGCCCAGGCTGCGCGAAATGCTACGCCGAGCGGCAGAACCGCTTCTTCAGGTGGGTGCCGGATGGCTGGGGTCCCGGAAAACAGAGGCGCAGGACCACCGGGGCGTATTGGAAGCAAGCGCGGACATGGGACCGGAAGGCCGCCGAGACCGGGGAGCGTCCCCGGGTGTTCTGCGGCAGCCTGATGGACTGGCTGGATCCCGAGGTGCCACCACAGTGGCGACGCGATCTGCTGGACCTTGTCGGCGAGACGCCGCACCTGGTCTGGCAAAAACTCACCAAGAGACCGGAGCTGTGGCGCCGGCTCGTAGGCGAGGCGGCCGACCAGGGCAGCGCCTTCGCGGCCCGGTGGCTCGATGGCCAAGCGCCTCCCAACGTGTGGGTCGGCGCGACGGTCGAGGACCAGCGTCGCGCCGTGGAGCGCATACCGCAGCTGCTCGAGATCCCGGCGGAGACGCGGTTCCTCAGCGTCGAGCCCTTGCTGGAGCCGGTCGCGCCAGATCTCCGGGGCATCGATCTGGTGATCTGCGGGGGCGAATCCGGGGGAGGCGCCAGGCCCTGCGACATCGCCTGGATACGGGACCTCCGGGACCGGTGCCGGGATGCCGGTGTGCCGTTCTTCATGAAGCAGTGCGGCCGACGACCGATGGAGAACGGTCGTCCGCTGGAGATGAAGCACGACCATGGCGGCGACTGGGACGAGTGGCCGGCGGACCTGCGCGTGCGCGAGTTGCCCAACGCGGTCAACCAAGTGGAGGTCGCGTAATGGATACACCAACAAATACCATCGTGGCGGCGCCCGCGGGCCGGTTGCGGGATCTTCTGCCGCGGGGCGGCCCCGGATGAACTCGAGCTACCGCACGCCCGCCCGGACCGCTCGTCGCAGCACGAGATGTGGCTGGTCGAGGCCAGGGGGCGCCTGCCGGACCGGGAGTGCCTGAGCTGCCTGGCGGTGCGCCTGTCGCCAGCCGGGGAGCTCGTGGGCAAAACCTCGGATGCCGCGCCCAATTTCCCGATGTTCGAGGCCGTGATGCCGGTGAGGCGAATCGGGTTCTGTTGAAACCAGCGAGAGGGGCAAAAGATGGAGAATAATGGTGACGCCGCGGAGGGTATCGCGGTCTGGAAGGTGCTCAGGCGCCTCCCCGATGACCGGCTGGTGTCCAGCGGGGCAACGGGGGAGCCGCGGGTGACATACCGGGAGGGCGAGCCGGCCTTTCCCCCTGAGGGGGCGGTGGCCCGGGGGTACGGGCTGACCTGCTTCCTGGACCCCGGCAGGGCCCGTGAATTTGCCGCCTCGGGGAATTTTAACCTGGAGGTGTGGGAGGCCCGGGCGCCCTACTATTGGGCGCCGGCGGTCGTGTGCCGGGCCGTCACTCATAGCATCAATTGGCTGGCCGTGCCATCGGCTGGCACGTCGTCGGGTTGGCCGAAAGGCACCGTGATGTCCCCGGCCATCCGGCTGGTAAGGCTGGTGCCCTCTACGCCGGCAGCGCTGGCCCTATATCGCGCGGCCGACATCCGGGGCGACCGGCCCCCCAACGGGTGGACCGACCCGGTGTGGGACGCGATGGCCTATGCGCTGGCCAAGGGCTGGCAGGGGAGCCTGCGCGGGCTCCTGTGGCAGGCCGCTCGCGGTGGCGGCACCACCGTAGATACCGTCAACCGGCTGATGGCCATGCGGGTCGATAAGGTCGAGGGCGGAGGCTACGCCAGGGACCTGCTGACCGGCATCAAGGCACTGGACAGGATGTGCGGCGACCTGGAATGGCAGAATGCCCTGGTGCGCCTCGTCGATGATGCCCGGTCTGTGGCTAAGTGATTGATTGGTCACATGAGCCTCATTGTCAACGTATTGTGAAACGGATGCAATTGATTCGCAATACTCGACAGGTGGCCGTTTGGTGAACAAATAGCTAAAAGAGAGGATGTTATGATGGAAAAATGCCAATTTACCCCTCAAAGTGACCGGGATCCCGGGACCCCGGGAGTGGAGAAAACGCTGTCCGACCTGGCCCGCTGGTGGGCCGGGGAACGGGTGCCGAATGCGCGCCCGCATCCGGGCGCCCCGGGGATCGCCAGAGCACGCGCGGGACCTCCACCAGTCTCCAATTGGAGACTCGTTCCTAAGAAGCTATACATGAGGCGGTTGCGTCCGTCACTGGCGGCGCCAGGTGCCTGTGGTCCGCACCAAGTAATCGACGGTGCCACTCGCCGGGGGCGCTGGCCGGGCGCTGAAGGACAGGCACTGAAGGCGGCTTGTCCGCGGGTGACGGTGCCGTTAGCCTCGCGTGCACAACAGCGTCTGCTACGTGGTGAAGTGAAGGGCGGTGCGATGAAGGGTTTGTTGGTTCGGGTGGCGGCGGATCAGAGCGTTGCTGGCGGCCGGTGGAATGGGCCTGTCGATTCCCGCACGGGTCGATTCGTTTATTGCGCGATCCCTGAGGCGACGCCCGTGCACCCCGGCATGAACAAACCCTACTCCCTCCTGAGCCAATCGCTTGCGGCCCTTGGCACCATATTGCCCGAGCATCTGGCATCGCGGGACATGCACCTCGACCCGGACTTCGAGCACCTTACCTACGGGGATCAGGGGGAACCGGGCAAGCGCGGGGAACAGATCCGGACCAAGCTCGGGCGTGATGACATGCTGATTTTCTACGCATCACTGCGGGACACGGAGCCGGCGCTGCGGCTGGTGTACGCGATCATCGGGATCCTCGTCGTGGAGGAGATCGTCCTTGCGAGGGACACCGCCGACGAGTCCCGCTGGCGGGAGAATGCCCACACGCGGCGGCGCGACCGCCGCCAGGATATCGTGGTGCTGGGGCGGCCGGGCGTCTCAGGCAGGCTCGAGCGCTGCATCCCGATCGGGGCGTGGCGGACACCCGAGGGCCAGCCTGATAGACGACCATGCTATCGGGTGCAGCCCTCCATACTCAAGGAATGGGGCGGCCTGAGTGTGAGGGACGGCTTCCTCCAGAAGAGCGCGAATCTGCCAGAGTTCCTCGATCCGGAGCGCTTCATGGCGTGGTTTCGGGGTCACCATCCCACCCTGGTGCAACGAAACAACTGAGGTCAACGTGGCACGGGTCTTCTTCTACAAGCTCACCGTCGACGACGGCGGCGCGCCTCGTCGATGATGCCCGGTCTGTGGCTAAGTGATTGATTGGTCACATGAGCCTCATTGTCAACGTATTGTGAAACGGATGCAACTGATTCGCAATACTCGACAGGTGACCGTTTGGTGAACAAATAGCTAAAAGAGAGGATGTTATGATGGAAAAATGGCAATTTACCCCTCAAAGTGACCGGGATCCCGGGACCCCGGGAGTGGAGAAAACGCTGTCCGACCTGGCCCGCTGGTGGGCCTGTGAACGGGTGCCGAATGCGCGCCCGCATCCGGGCGCCCCGGGGATCGCGGCGCACGCGGGGACCTGGTGGCGCCCGAGTCTCCTTTTGGAGACTGGGCCGGGATGCGGTCATTCCCCAAAAAGGGGAATTCCATCATCGTGATCACCGGATCACCGTGTGCCGGTTGTGACAAGATGACAGCCCCGGCCATGAAGTCCGCCAGGGAATCCCCATGGGGAACTTTGCCTCCCGGAGCGTCACGACGTCATTCGCGTCATCGTGGGGTCTCGAACCCCCCGGGGGCGCAGTCCGAACGGCCGGGCATGATCGCTGGTGTCACGAGTCCGGCGACCGCCTATCAACTATTTCATCGCCCCATGCCCCTCCACTGTCCTATGATGTCTTCCGCTTGGACAGGACGCGCACAACGCCGTGCGGATCCCCGGCCGCAGGGGCCACCGAAACGCGGGGAATCGCCCACGAGGCCACGTGGCACGGGTGCCACCTCCGCGCCGCACTGCCGCTCGCCCTCCTGCTCCAGATCTCCGCCGCCCTTCCCCTGCCCTCGGCCACCCTCTACGTCTGGACCAACAGCCCCTCCGACGGCCCCGGCACGAACTGGACCAGCGCCTTCCACACCATCCAGGCCGCAGTCGATGCGGCGTTCGATGGGGACACCGTGCTGGTGACCAACGGCTATTACGACACCGGTGGCGCCCTCACCCCGGGCTACGGCCTCTCCAACCGGGTCTGCGTCACCAACGCGATCGTGCTGCGGAGCGTGAACGGCCCGGATACGACCCTGATCATGGGGGCGGCAGATCCCGCAACGGGCGGCCTGGGCTCCAATGCGGTCCGGTGCGCGTATGTCGCGGGAGCCGCAACGGTGAGCGGATTCACGCTGACCAACGGACATACCTGGCCCGAGTCAATGCAGTTCCCAGATACCAAAGCTCCTAACCGCTTGGCCGGGGGCGCTTTCTTAAGCGACGGAGCCCTTGTTACAAATTGCGTTCTGGCGGTCAATCGATGCGGTGAGGTCGGTGCCGGCGCCTATCTCACAAACGGTGCTCGCGCGGCAAATTCGTCGCTGATAGGAAACCGGGCGGAAGGGCGCGGCTCGATTGGTGGCGCCTATTGCTCCGTTGGCTGCTCAATCGACGACTGCCTGGTTGCAAGCAACTACGCCTTTGTCGCCATCGGCGGCGTCTATTGTCAGGGCAGACTGAACCGATGCACGATCACCGAAAATAACGCTGGTGGCCTCTACATTGCACCCTTAGGGGTCGCGAATCATTGCAATATCTCTCGCAACGCCAACCCGACGGCATCTCGTTTCGGTGGTGGTGCCACGATTGCCGGAGTTCTGGAGGGGTCGATCCTCATCGGAAATACATCTAAATCAGGCGGGGGCGCGATCTGCCGTGCCGGCGGCATGATGCGGAATTGCCAGGTGGTAAGTAACCACTCTTCGGAAGTCAATTTTGGCTCCGTCAAGAGCAATGGCGGGGGCGGCGCTTACTGCGAGGCCGGCGCCACGCTTTTAAATTGCACCCTAGTGGCGAATACCTCCATGGGGACCGGCGGCGGCACGTACGCCAAGGACGGCAGCACCCAGATAAACTGCGTGGCCTACGGCAACCTGGCACAGGAAACCGGCAGCAATATGTTCACGCAAGGGTCCGCAGCCGCTATCCTCAACACCTGCAGCCCGGATCTGGCGCATGGTGTCGACGGGAACATAACGAACGCGCCGCTCTTCGCCGACTCCGCGGGCGGCGATTTTCGCCTGCTGCCGGATTCACCCTGCATCGACGCAGGCACCAACATCCAGGATGTGGCCGCGGACCTCAATGGCATCCCTCGCCCGTTGGACGGGGACAACGACGGCACGGCGGTGGCCGACATGGGCTGCCACGAGTACATCCACCCCGGCGCCGACTCAGACCGCGATGACCTGATAGACGCCGACGAGATCGACATCCACCGGACCGACCCGCTGAACCCCAACAGCGATGGCGACCCCCAGTCCGATGGCCGGGAGGTCGTGGCGGACACCGACCCAAACGACCGCGGCTCGTTTTTTCACATCCTGGCGTTCGATGCGGATGGCGGGGGCCTCTGCACGCTCACCCTCCCCTGCTCCACCGCGCGGGTCTACTCGGTGGAGTGGAGCGACGACCTGCTCGGGTGGTCGCCGGTCGCAGGCATGATCGATCTGCCCGGAGAGGCCGGGGGCCTGATGTCGCTGTCGATATCCAACGCCGCCGAGCGCGCCTTCTTCCGGGCCACGGTGGGGATGCCGTAGCGCCCGTCCGTACTGCCGCGGGGCTCACCTCCGCACGACCCGGAGCCGGGCGAAGCGGGCCACCGGATCATCGGGCCCCATGGCCACGTCGACGACCAGCGCATCCCCGTCGTCGCGCACCGTAGTCAGCAGGGCCGGGTCGAACCTCCAGCCCACCAGGTCCTCGGAGATCTCCACCACGTAGTCCACCGAGTCGTTGACCCCATTCCTGCGCACCGTGAATCTCAGCGCGGGCTCCCCGGCATCCCCGATCACCGGCTCCCCGCCCGTCACCATCCCGCCATCGCGTTGCAGGGGATCCATGGACAGCGCGAACTCCATGAGGTTCGGGAGCCCATCGCCATCGGGGTCGTCGCCCTCGCGCGCCTCCGGCCCGAAGGGCCCGCCCGGCGCGGGGCCGAGCCGATCCACCCTCCACTGGAACCATTCGTCGTACGGCTCCAGCATGGCTAGGCCGCCGTCATAGCCGGACGAGCAGATGAGATTGCCGCTCGCCGAAACTTTCCATGACGGAAACAGCGGATTGCTTCCAATCCCGACTGGTCGAAGGGGGTCCGAGATGTCCACCACCGCGAGGCCGCAGTTCCCGTCGGCCACGTAGGCGAAATCGCCCTCGACGACCGCGTCGCTCGCGACGCCGATCGTGCCGCACCGGCCCAGCGTCACGGGCCTCGCCGGATCCGTGACATCGATGATGAAAAGCCCGTCGGCCCCGCACGCGGCGATCGCCGTCGTTCCGACCAAATCAACGCCCGTGACTTGCCACGAGCCACCCCACCGCCCCACAAACTGCGGAACCGTGGGATCGCTCACGTCGATCACCTCGAGCCCGCCACGGTACTGCGCGACAACGGCCAGCCCACCGGAGCTTGCGACGTCCTGCGTCTCGGTTCTCTCCCCCACAGAACCCACCCGCTCGGGGCTGAGCTGTAGCGGCCACGCCGCGACCAGCGGCGCGCAGCCCTGCGCCAGGCAGATCGTGGCGGCAAAAGCCAGGGCCCAGGTCCGGCAGCGGACTCCGCGCGCCAATCGGGGCTGCCCCAAAACCGCCATGGCGCCCATCGTGCCGTCGGGTCACGGGCAGACAAGGTGATTGTCGACGCCCGCTCAGCAGCGACGATAGATCAATGCGGCGGCACCCCATAGGGTCACGCTTCATTCCCAGTTGTCCCACGGCATCGGACCCCCCGGCGGGCGTTCCGGTCTTCTTGGTTGACCGCATTACCGCCGCGCCCCAGCATGGGCCCAACGGGGGCACACCGCACCCGATCGAGGCAGGAGGGCAAGATCATGCGCGTCCTAACCAATCTCCCACTGGTGGCCTTCATGTCCATCGCCGCCTCGCTGGCGCGGGCCGAGCCGACCGCCTTCCAGGTCAACGGCGCCGACGGCAAGCCGGTCGAGGGCGCCGTGGTGCTGATCTGCGCGCGCGGCATGCGCGGGATGGTCGCCGACGGGACCACCGACGCCTCCGGGGCCCTGTCGCTGGACGTCGCCCACAAGCCCGAGTACGACTACGCGGTCTACGCGCCAGGCTACCGGCTGTTCGAGCGCCGCGAGGCCAGGCTATCGGACAAGGTCGATGTGAAGATGGTCCCGTGCAAGCCATCCGACCGGCTCGCGGTGCTGGACAAGGCCGGCGTCAGCCTCTTCGGCGGGACCGAGCCCGACGTGACGCTCTCGACGGGCTACACGGGCGGCTGGCAGTTCGACATCGCCGCCGGTCCCGGGGTGCTGATCGGCAAGTCCGACCCCGACCAGGCCCTGCTGCGGCGCATCAACGTCGGCCAGTCCTTCGTCGCCAAGAAGGGCAAGGACCGGGTGACCTGCAAGCTGCTCTGCGGGATCCCCAAGCGGGGCCCTCTAATCGAGTACTGAGGCCAGGCCGGCGCGGCGTTCCAGCCGTTGCCGCGGGCACGGCCCACCCAACCGCCGGGCGATCTCGATCGTCTTGCGGCTGCCCCCGGTGGCCGCCTTGCCCAGCGTGAACAGCACCGTGCCGTCCGAGTCCCGGACGTTCCACTCGGTGCGCTGGAGGTAATTGGCGCCGGGCGTCTCGGCCAGCCGGTAGCGGCCAGGGATCCTTCCATCCTCGGCCCTCCGCCCCTTCGGGCACCACCCGCCGTGCGGGATGCCCAGCGCGATGGCGGCGTCCAGGGCGGCCCGGTCGGCGCCCGTCTGGCCACCCGAGACGATCTTCTCGATGATGGGCTTGGGCATGGAACAATCTATGCCTACCGTCCGGACATGGGTAGTCCCAGACCTCGCGAAACCCCCTTGCCCTCTGCACTGTCCCGCCCCACTATCCCACCAGTGCTCGGGACCATGCCACCTCTGCGGCGGCACCCCTATTCCCGGGCATCAGGGCCGCGCGGGGCAGTTCGTTCCCGTATCCCAGCACACAACCCGCGCGGTCCGCCTCTTCTCGCGGATGATCCCAACGATGTGCCGGCTGCCCTGATGCAGTCTCCAATTGGAGACTGGCTCCAGAAGCCGAAACGATGGGATGATTTCGGCAATGTCTGAGAACCCATCATTCGCGCGGGGCACGCTGATCGAGGCATGGCGATCCTGCCAATTAGAAGAATCTCCCTACAGTCTCCCTGCCGATCATACCGTGCTGCGTCGCCATCGTGACCGGTGGTCGACGATCAGGAGTTACGCTGAATATCTGAAGAAGGGCCTGCGTGCCCCTGACGACCACCAATTCCACCTGGGGCTGCTGCCTCAGCCGTACTCAGGCAACATATCGAGAGCCAGCGTGTTCCTTCTGCTGCTCAATCCGGGCCTCGAGCCGGGCGACTACTACGCCGAATATTGCTCCGCCGAGTTCCGTGCCACTCTGCGACGGAACCTGCGTCAGAAATTCGACGGAACCGAGCGATACCCTTTCTGGCCGCTGGACCCGAAGCACGCATGGCATCCCGGCGGCAGGTACTTCCGCAAGAAGCTGCACTGGTTGGCCGACGCGGTCGCCAAACATAACGCCGTCCCGTATCTCGATGGCCTGTCCAGGGTCGCGAGGGAGGTCTGCGGCCTGCAACTCCTGCCATACCATTCTGCCAGCTTCCGTCGCGCAGCGTGGGTGATGAATGATCTCCCCTCCAAAGGTCTCGTCACGGATTTCGTCCGAGAGGTCCTGGAGTCGAGGGATGATGTTCTCGTCATCATCCTGAGGGCGGCAGACGACTGGGACATCCCTGACGGTCCGAACGTAGTCCGGTACACCGATCAGCAAGCGCGAGCCGCTCACCTGACCCCCGGGTCGCCGGGCGGAAGCGCGCTCATCAAGCATTTCAAGCTCGGCCCCCGGCATCTCAGAAGATCCGCCTGACTCCCAAAGGTTCTGCCCAGGAACGGAACAGTCGGTATCGTCCACGCGTGTTGACGGGACGGTCTCTGCCCCCGATACTCGCCGCAACGCCCGCGCCCACGGCCATGGATGATCTCGACCACCGCATCCGGCTCGCCGCCTTCCAGGCGGTCAGGCGGCTCGACGCGATCCACGGCGGCGCCATCCCTTGGGCGGACATCACCAGGGGGTTCACCGTGGACGGTCAACAGGTGATGCTCTCGGGCCGGGCCCGCGGCATCTTCCCACCCCGGCAGATGCGCCGGGGACTGCTGAGCATCAAGACCACGGTCCCCCGCCAGGGCCGCCGGCGGCGGTACGAGGACATCGCCTCGGACGACGGGTTCTTCCAGTACCGGTTCATGGGCGACGACCCGGCGAACGCGGACAACCGCGCCTTGCGGGAGGCCTGGGAGGACCGGACGCCGTTTATCTACCTACACGGGATCGCCCCGACCCTGTATCAGGCGATCTGGCCCGTGTTCGTGACCCACTGGGACGCCGGTTCCCTGTCGGCCCAGGTGGTGCCCGGCGAGTGGCGGCGAGACGCCGCCACCCTGTCTGACGCCGCCGACCTGCGCCGCTACGCCGTGATCGAGGCGAAGAAGCGCCTCCACCAGGCAGTCTTCCGGGAACTGGTGCTGCAGGCCTACCGGGGGCGCTGCGCGCTGAGCAACCTGCCCGAGCGCCGCCTGCTGCACGCGGCCCACATCCTCCCGGACCGCGACGAGCGGGGCCGGCCCGTCGTGAGCAACGGCATTTCGATGAGCGTGCTGCACCACAGCGCCTACGACCTGAACCTTCTCGGGATCGACCCCGACGGGGTGATCCACCTCAACCGGGACCTGCTGGGGATCCACGACGGCCCGACGCTGGCCAGCCTGCAAGGCCTCGAGGGCGAGAGGATCTGGGTGCCCGACGAGCCCGGGCAGCGGCCCAACCGCGACTTCCTGGCCGTCCGCTACGAGCAGTTCAGGGCGGCGGCGTGATCTGCCTCGACACGGTGAGGCGTCACTTCTTAAAGCGGTCCATGTATTTCTTGGTCGCGCCCAGTACTTCCGCCCGCTCCTGTTTCGCTGCCTGACATTTCGCCGCCCATGCGCGCCCGGGATGCAACTCATCCCACACTGGGCGCTTCCCGTTGTAGCGCCCGCTACCAGGATCGTGGTTGCCAAAACCATCAACCACCTGATTCCACAACGGCTCGAACCTATGTATCAGGAGGGTCTCACCCAACGAGATCCAGATGTCATCGACGACCAGATGCCGACAGGTGAAATCTGCAATGTTCAAAGATTTCACAGCTCGGATTGACTCTGCGTGCTCCCTGAGCCGGGCGGCCAAGGCGTTGCTTTCAATGGAAGCATCCTTGATGCTCCCCTTCCTACCACCCTTGGGTATGGCCTTGCCCACGTAGATCGGGTGGACGGCCCTTGTGCGGTTCCTCTCGGACAACGGAGCATACGCGGCGTAGGAGCCCGAGTAGTAGATCGCATAGATGCCCGCCCCATTGAACTCCTTTATCTCCCCTAACGGGATAATCGGTGCCTCCAGCAGCGCATCGACAATGCTGTTTCCGAGGTTGAGCTTATCGAGGGGGTTGAATACTCTTGGCTCGGTCATGCGCGGCGATCCTGTCTGCGACCGAGCTGGCCACCGCCCGCGCTAACCGCACGGGGACCGCGTTGCCCAGTTGCCTCATTATTTCGGTCCACACCCCGACAAACGTATAGTCATCAGGAAAGGTCTGGATGCGCGCACACTCCCGCGCTGTGAAGTACCGGACTTTGCCATTCGGGTACCGGAGCATGTTCTCGCCCCCCGGGACACCATGGTCTCCAGCCTTGAGCGCCTTGGCGGGTTCATCAAGCGGGCTCCCGGTGTGACCCGGGTACGGTCGCGCCCCGGGCTGAAAACAATGGTTGGCGAACTCACTCCGGGTCTTCGGGTCAGGCAGCCCCTTGAGGGCGTCTCTTACGGTCTGCCACCGCAACGCGGTCGTCAGAAGTTCTCTCTGGAAAAGGCCTGCCACTCGGGTCCGCAGCCTCTGAGGCACCTCGCGCCTACGTCGCAGGCCATGCTCATTCCAGTATGACCCCGTCACGAACTGGGCCCTGAGCAGTTCTTCGTGCGTGTGTGTCGGCCGTGGGAAGCACCACCCTGCCTCGAGATCGGACCGGAACCCCACAAAGAAAACCCTGTGCCTTCTCTGCGGCACACCATAGTCGGCGGCGTCAGCGTCATTGATCGTGACCCTGTAACACAGCCCGACGTCGCCCGTGGTCGACGTGTGATGCCTCTGCATCCTCCGAAGGTTGGTCTCCCACGAGACATTGCTCGAAACAGGGAACTCCGGATATGTGAGTTGGAGTTGCACGAACTGCACGTAGTTTCGGAACGCCGGGCGCATCAGACCACGAACGTTCTCAAATATGAAGGCCTTCGGTCGCAGCTCGCGGACCGCGCGGACCGCCTGGGGGAACATGTCCCGGCCGTCCTGATAGCCACGCGCCAAGCCTCCCATGGAAAATGGCTGACATGGGGGACCACCCGCCACCAGATCCACCGGGCCAAACTCGCGAAAATCGACACCGCAGACATCAGCCTCGATCACATTCCACTGCGGCCTATTTCTCCGGAGAGTCTCACACGCGTAGTTGTCCCGTTCGAGCAGCGCGACCGTCTCAAACCCGGCCTGCTCGATACCCAACGCGAGGCCCCCCGCCCCCGAGAAGAGTTCCACCGCACGCATGAGGTACTTTTAGTGAAGCACCAGCGGTTGTCTAGCGGCATTGAGGCGACCATACCTCAGCAACACACAACCGTCCCCCTGCCAGCGTTATATGCAGATGAAGGGGACCCTTCGGTTCCTCCGTCCCCTGCGGCGGATCGCGAGCCGTGCCCCAGGGAAAACTATTGCAAGGCGGGATCCAACCGGAAAGGATGGTGGAAGATGAAGACGATCAACCCCGAGGGGCTGTCGGTCATCATACTGGCCGGCGAGTTCGCCGGGCAGGAGGGCGTCTGCCTCGGCAAGGCGCCCGAGCCCGGCAAGTGGGCCGTCTCCCCGGACGGGTCGGACCGGGTGGTCTACCTGGAGTTCGAGACGGAGTTCGGCATCCTGATCAACAAGGGCCAGCGGCCGGGCCGGAACTGACCGGCCCGCGCCGCCCGGCCCCAGGGATCACCTAGATGCGCCCCTCCCGTTTCAACCTGGACAGCAGGGTCCAGAACACGATGATCACCTGCGCCCTGCGGTTCGACGGATACCGATGGCTGGAGGCCACGCAGGGCCGCGATCCCCACGATTTCCGCCCTTGGACGGTGCCGCTGGTCCAGTCCCTGCGCCTCCACCCCACGGACGCGGAGAGTTTTGCGACCTACTTCGCCTTGCAGCGCTGGCTGTTCAAGTGGGGTGGCGAGATGCAGTCCCAGAGCGCCGCCGGCCATACGGCGTTCCGCTTCCTGTTCCTGCACCTCCACCACCTGCCCACCCCACCCGATTTCGTGAACCCGGAATACGAGCGGCAATGGCTGGGGATCGACCGGGGCACGATCGCCGAGCACGCCGCCGCGGTGCGGGTGGCCCTGCTGGACCGGGTGCTGGCCAGGAACGTCGCCAAAGAGCGCGACGAGACATGACGGCGGCGCGGACCCCCGGCCGCAATAGGGCCACAGCGCACGCTATATAGATTCGAGGGACCCTTCGGTCCCCCATCACCCGCGGGCATCGGCATCACTGCCCCGGCCTGCCCCAGTGGCGGATCCGGGGCCGCGCCGTTTTCCCGCGGCAACCTCAACAAGCAACACGGAAGGAGGACAAATCATGGCGGTGAAATTGATCGCCAACTACAGCAAGCGGCTGGGGCTGCCCGGCTATTCGTCCCACCAGTTCGCGGTCTCGGTCGAGTGCGAGATCGCGAGCGTGGCCGACGCGGCCGGGGAGTCGGGGCGGCTCTACCGGCTGCTCCAGCAGTCGGTGGACTCGCAGATCGTGGCGACGGGCTTCGTCCCGCCCCACGGCTACGGGATGAACGGCGACAACGGCAACGAGCCCAACGGGCGCGAGCCAGCCGAGGCGCCGTGGGCGTGCAGCGACAAGCAGCGGGACCTGATCCTGCGGCTGGTCGAGGAGCACAACCTCGACAAGGGCGCGGTCGAGGCGCTCTCCCGGGAGCGGTTCGGCAAGTCGGTCAAGCAGCTCTCCAAGCTGGAGGCCAGCGGCCTCATCGACGAGCTGATCGCGCAGCACGGCGGTAACGGCGGGCGAGGCAACGGCGGCAACCGCCGGGGCCGGCGCAACGCCTACGCCAGGGGGGCGGCATGATCGCCCCGGCGATCACCGCGCCCACGGCGGCCAAGGCGGTCACCGGGGACAACGGCCACGCGATGCCCGCCCACATCTCGGCCACCGCGGCCCGCGCCTATCTGGCCTGTGGGCTGCGGTTCTGGTTCGAGCGGGTGGCGTGCATCGTCAAGCCGGTCGCCGCGGCCCTGCACCTGGGCAAGTCGGTCCACGCGGGCCTGAGGTACCTGCACGTCGCGCTGTGGCGCGGCGGCGACGCCTCCCCGGCCGCGGTGGCCAACGCCTACATCGAGGCCTTCGACGCGCTGGAGCGCGACGAGGGCCCGGTGGCGTTCGACGGCCAGGAGGAGCGCGACAGGGCGAAGGGCGACGGGCTTCGGCTCTTGGCCGCGTACCTCGACAGCGGCGAGGTGCCCAGGGAGCGCCCGCGCGGCGTCGAGGTGTCGCTCGAGGAGCGCGTGCCGGGGCTCGACGTGCCGCTCTGCGGCACCATCGACCTGGTGGGACACGACCTCCGGGTCGTGGACTTCAAGACCGCGGCCAGCCGGCCCGACCCCGATGCGGCCGCGTTCGACGCCGAGCTCCAGCTCGTCGCCTACGCGATGCTGGTGGAGGCCGCCACCGGCGAGGCCCCGCCCCGGATGGAGCTGGTCCATCTGGTGAAAACCAAGGTGCCCCAGGTCGTCCGGGTGTCGGTCCCGTCGCCCAACGACGCGCGGAAGGACCGGGCGGTGGCGATGCTGGACGCCGCGGTCACCGGAATCGCCGAGGGGCGATTCAATCCCGCCCCCGGCATGCAGTGCGGCTGGTGCGGGTATCGCGACGAGTGCATGCGATGGGAAGGCGGTGACCCATGAGGCGGGCCTACGCGATCCTGATGGTCGCCCTGTTCACGGGGTGCTCGTCGGGCAATGCGCCCGACATGGGACCCGTGGGCGGCGGGCTGAGCGTGATCGGCCTCGGCATCGTGGTGGCCGCCTTCATCACGGCCGTCGCCAGCGCGATGCGCGGCGGCGACGACCGGGAGGGGGGTGAGGGCGATGCGTGACCTGTGGCCGATATTGGAGCCCGCCGCGATCGCGGTGGTGGTCCTGCTCGTCCTGACGGCGGGGATGCTCCTGCTCCTCGTGTTGACCCCGGCGCTCGTGCCGCTGGCCATCGTGGCCGGGATCGCGCTGGCCGCATGGCTGTTGCCACCGATCGTGCGGCGATGGCGCCAGCCAACCCGTCCCCCGCCCTATCACCAGGGCGGCCCGTACCCAGACGACCAGTGGAGGTGAGATGCACCTGAGACACAGGGGAACGGGCGAGGCGGCGCGAGAGCTGGCCGGATCGTCGCCGCCCTTCGGCCCGGCCTTCGGGCCCGGGGTGGTGTCCTGCACCGAGACCATCGAGGTCTGGGGCACGTCCTTCGACGACCCCGACCGCGACTTCTGCGAGTTCCGCGCGCTGGACGCCGCGGGCCGCGAGATCGGGCGGATGCGGCTGGGCGGCTACTGACGGGGCGAACGAGAGGCGGGGAAACGCAAGCACGGGGCCGGCGGGCGGGATCCCGCCGGCCCCGAAGATTTTGTGGGGGGATCGGGACGGCACGACGCCTCCCGCGCCCCGCCACTCTTCACCAACCCGGTCGCGATTGCCGCGGCCACCAAACCAAACAGAAAGGAGCCAACCATGCCCGAGAAGGCAACACATCTGCCCGGCCCCTGGCAGTCGCGGGAGTATCTCCCGCACTGCTGGGCGATCGAGCAACCGGGGCACATGCCCCACGCGACGGTGCACCCGCGCATCGCCCACGCGGACCCCGAAGACGACGACCCCGCCGACGTGCGGGTCGCTGCGGCCAACGCAAGGCTGATCGCCGCCGCCCCGAACCTGCTGGCCGCCTGCCGGGCGGTGGCCGACAACTGGGAGACCGGTGACCTGGCCGCCGCGGCCCGGCTGTGCGCCGATGCCGCCCGGGAGGCGGGCGATGAGTGAGCCGGGAGACGGCCCACCACCCCTGACGCTGCGCGAGATGCCCCCCGACCAGCGTCCCAGGGGCCGGCTCATCGAGCGGGGCGCGGGAGCGCTGCGCGATGAGGAGCTGCTCTGCTGCCTGCTGCGCGGCACCGCGGCCCGGCATTGCCCGCTGCGCGTATCGGAAGAACTGCTGGCGCGGTTCGGCGGGCTGGCGGGCGTGGCCCGGGCGCACGTGGCCGAGTTGGCAGGGGTACACGGAATGGGCGAGGCCGGTGCGGCGGGGATCCGGGCCGCCGTCGAGATGGGCGTCCGGCTGGCGCGGCGCAACGCAAGCGCGGTCAAGCTGGACGACGCCAGCCGGATCGCCGATCTGCTGGGGCCGGAAATGCGGCTGCTCCCGCAGGAGAGCGCCCGGGTGGTGCTGCTCAACGCCAAGCTGCACCTCATCGGCGTCGAGCCGGTCTCCGAGGGGCTGCTCGACCAGGCGCTGGTGCACGCCAGGGAGGTGTTCGCGCCCGCGATCGCCCGGAGGGCCTACGCGGTCGTGCTGGCGCACAACCACCCCAGCCTGGATCCGACGCCCTCGGAAGCCGACATCCGCATCACCCGAGCGCTGCGCGAGTCGGCCAAGGTGCTCGACATCCCGCTGCTGGACCACGTCATCATCGGCGGCCCGTCGGTGGCCTACCCGGAGGGCTGGTTCTCGTTCAAGGCGGCCGGGTACCTGTAGGGCGGCAACAGGGGCCGGTGGGAGCGATCCCGCCGGCCCCGCAGATTTCGGCGGGCCATTCCCGCCATCCATACCAAAACCAATAGAAAGGAGATCCCATGACCGACACCAAGATCGGCACGGTCGAGGCCATCGAGCTGACCCTCGGTTCCTTCGGCCAGCAGTACGCCACCATCGACGGGCGGCGGTTCGTCACCTGGTTCGACTACCGGGACCCGGCGCTCGCGGGCCTGCGGCCGGGCTGCCGGGTCGAGTATCGCGAGCGGCCCGCACCGACCCCGCTGTGCCACGCGCCCCGGGTGACCGAGGCGCTGTCCGGCGCGACGCTGCTGCGGGTCATCCGGACGGGGGCACCGGCATGGGCCTGAGCTACCACATCGCCTTCTCGGCCCCGGGGGACGCGTCGGCCGATCGGCTGCTCGCCTTCCTGCGGTCGGTGGAAGCCGACGCGCGGCGGATGGGTTTCCATCCGACGCTCGTGCTGGACGCCGCCTTCGACACCCCGGCGCGCCGACAGTTCGCCCGGCGGGTCGTGCGCGGCGTCCACGTCGAGGACGCGCGGCTCCGGGGCGCCGCCCCGCCCGCGCCGGGGCAGGTGTGGGATTTCAGCCCGCGCCTGGGCCACTGCCGGCTGGCGCCCGAGGGGGCCGTCCTGCTGGTGGTGACCGACCGGCGCGGGCGGGAGACGGTCTTCGGCTTCGCCCGGTACCCGGCGGTCCTGCGGGACAGCGCCGGGCGGGACCTGATCGAGACGCCGGTCGGCGACCGCTGGTTCTTCCGCGATTCGGTGGACAGCCCGGACCCGCGCTACCGGCGGATCGTCCGCCGGTTCGCGGAGGCCGGATACCTCGAGGCCGAGCGCGACGAGTTCGCGCCCGGCCGCAAGACACCATGAAACCAAACCAACAAACCGAAAGGAGACACACATGAACATCATCGACATGGAGCCCGCATCGCCGCCGGCGCAGCCGAGGGCCCCTCAGGGCCTCCTGCTGCATTGCGGCGGCCGGGTCGTGGAACGGGAGGAACTGCTGGCGGTGCCGACGCCGGAGGGCACGCGGAGCTGGTTTCCCCTGCCCCACCGGCGCGTGCTGGAGGAGGTCGAGGGGCAACTGCTCGCGACCGGCTTCGTGCTGGAGGGCCAGAGGCACGCGCTCTCGCACGCCGGGGCGCGCTACTTCGGCGTGCTGGGCGTGTCGCTGCCCGGCAGGACCGAGGAGGAATACGGGTGGGTCGTCGGCCTGCGCAACAGCCACGACATGAGCTACCCGGCGGGACTGGTGGCGGGCACGAATGTATTCGTGTGCGACAACCTGTGCTTCGGCGGCGAGGTGAAGATCTCGCGCAAGCACACCCGCTTCGCCATGCGCGACCTGCGCCACCTCGTGGCGCGCGCCGTCGGGCAGCTGGGCGAGCGCTTCCGCTCGCTCGACGCCCGGGTGGCCGCCTACCGCGAGGCCCGGGTGCCGGACTGGCTCGCCCACGACATCGTGGTCCGGGCCGCCGACTGCCGCGCCATCACCGCCTCCCAGATCCCCGACGTGCTCCAGGGGTGGCGGGCACCGGAGCACGAGGCCTTCAGGCCCAGGAATGCGTGGTCGCTGTTCAACGCGTTCACCGCCGTCTACCGCGAGATCAACCCCCACACGGCACTCCGCCGCGGGCAAGCCTTGCATGGTTTGTTCGATGCGGTCGTCGGGATGTCGTGAGGGAAGGAGGGCCCCATTCCCCAAATGGGGAATGGCTCTCCTTTACCTACGGCATCGCCCGTCCCGCCATCCACCCGGCGGCCGGTTCGACGAATACGGTCGCCGGCATGAACCACACTTCACCCACCAGCAGCAACCGAACCACGTCCGAACGTCACCCGCGCCGCCGTCCCGCTCGCGCCCGCCGGCCCGATGGCCTTGACGCCTCAGTACCCGACGGCATGGCCTGCTCCTACCGGGAGTATCTCGCCGGGCTCGAGGCCCGCGGTTTCGCGCCCCCGACGATCAACAACCGCCGCCTGTCTCTGATCGGGTTCATCCGGTGGTGCGAGGGCTTGGGGATCCGCCAGCCCGGCGATGTCACTGCCTCCGTGCTGGAGGGCTATCGGTCCTGGCTGGCTCTCCGGCGCAGGCGGGACGGCCAGCCCCTGGCCGCCATCACGCAACGGGAGCGACTGGTCGCCGTCCGGGACTATCTGGGATGGCTCTGCCGTCGCGGCGTCCTGGCGGGCAACCCGGCGGCCGACCTGGAACTGCCCCGCCCCTCCCACACTCTCCCGCTCTCGCCCCTGTCGGACCCGCAGGTCGCGCGCGTGCTCGCGCAGCCCGACACCGCCACCCCCCTCGGCCTCCGGGACCGCGCCATCCTGGAGACCCTCTACTCCACCGGGATCCGGCGATCCGAACTGGCGGGCCTGTCCGCCGCCGACCTCGACCCCGCACGCCGCACCCTCTTCGTGCGCCGCGGCAAGGGACGGCGCGACCGCGTGGTCCCGCTGGGGGAGCGTGCCCTCCGGTGGATCGGCCGCTATCTGGATAAGGCCCGCCCGGCCATGGCGGGCGAACGGACAGAGACGGCCCTGTTCCTATCGGCCCAGGGGGATGGCGGCATCAGCCCGGGCTACCTGTCCCGGCTGGTGACCGGCTACCTGCGCCGGGCGGGAATCGCCAAGGGCGGCTGCCACCGCTTCCGCCACGCGTGCGCCACCCTCATGCTGGAAAATGGCGCCGACATCCGCTTCATCCAGCAGCTGCTCGGCCACGCCAGCCTGGCCACCACCCAGATCTATACGCACGTGAGCATCGGCCAACTCCAGCGGGTGCACGGTCTCACCCACCCGGCATCCCGCGATCCCGACAGCCCCGCTTGCCTTCCGACTACGGCCCCAATACCCTGATGGGCAACGTTCTTTGAAAACGCGGTCCCCGGAGGGGCCACCCGCCGCTTCAAAACCCTTGGACCAAGGTTGACCCGGAGGGGTTGTACGCATTGGCGGACGACCTCGCCGCCTTGGGTGCAGGGGCGCTTTTCGGCCTCGGGGCGCAAGCTGTTTCCGACCTTGTCCATGGCCAAGTCAGTGGCTTGAAGGACTATGCGGCATCGGCAGTTGGCGGTGCCGTGGCCGCAGAAGCCGCGCTTTACTCGGGGGGCTTGGCCTCGGGTGCCGCCGGCGGTGCCGCTTACAGCGCCACAAAACAGCTCCTCGAGAAAGGCAGCATCGATGCCGCCGCCCTCGCCAAAGACACTGCCTTGGGTGCTGTGGGAGGAAAGGCTGGGCAGCTTGCAGGCAAGGCGCTGGGCAGTGGAGCCAACGCGCTGGCGCGCACCGCGGGAAGCGGTGCTGCGGGGGCTGCAAGCGGCGCGGCAACCCAGGTCGCAGCCAACGTAGTGCAGGGCAAAGACGCGCTCGAAGGAGTCGGCGAGGCTGCGCTCGTGGGTGGGATTACCGGAGCGGCAGCCGCACAGGTTCCTGGGGCGAAGAGCGCGAAGGAAATCAAATCTGAGAACACCCAAGCGGCGGAGTCAGCCCCAGATGTTAGCCAGTATGGTCGTGTCAAACTCAGCAAGGGAACTCGCGCCGAAATATGGGACCGATCGAAAGCGCCGGATGGCAAAGTATACGATCCGTCAGGTGTTGAAATTAAGGCTGGTGAACCATGGCAAGCTGGACACCGTCCTGAACACAAATTCTCTGACGCTCAAACACGAGCTGCGAAACAAGGTTGGGAAACTGACATGTGGAAATCCTACCAACGCGATCCCGACATTTACCGGCCCGAGAAGGCGCGGACGAACGCAAGCCACGAATACGAAGACGACTGAGAGCACCCATGAAGGTTGAGTATCCGGTTGAACGCGCTGTTTCTGTTTGGATCGGCCGCTTTCCAAGCGAGCCCGATTTTGACAAGGCGGTCGATGATGATGTGGCCAAGCGGCTAGGCTTGAGCGTGCCCCTGGAATCAATCTGTGAAATTTCATTCGAAACAGAGCCGGTGCCGATTCGGCGGCTGATCGAAGGGTTCTCGGGTTGGCAAACCTTTGTCGATGCGGCGGAGAGCGCGGCCCTGACGCTGGGCTGCGAGAAGGCAAACGCCGCTCTGGTATGCTACTACCTAAAATGCTCGGACGCTCCCGGCATGTGGGGCCAACTACACTTCTTGGGGAGCTTCTCGGGCCAAGACGTTCAGTAGCGTTGGTCACTCCCTTCAACGCGGTCCACTGCGAGGCGGCGCGGCAGATGGTGGCAGAGGTTTTCGAGTTGAGATCATGGCTGGATTTCTTGCGGCTTCCTCAATGAGCTCCGCAGCACTCGCCTCAACCAATCGTGAATCAAGACTGCACAACCGTAACGGTTCATCAGCCACGACTTGGGGTGGCGGAATTTGACGCGCGCGACAGCGGAACCCGCGAACGACAAGAAGCCACTGACCCCTTCCATGCGTACTGCCCGTAACAGGTCACGGAACGTTGAGATCAATTAGCCTCACCCCATACTGTCCACATGGGCTCTTGAGGATTTCAAAAGATGCACACATGTGTGACCACTCTCCGTTAAGAGGAAGGTAGTATTCCGCTCCCCACGCTTCATTCCCATTCTTGTCGGTTGCATCGAATTTCCAGTGCTCGAAGACCTCGCCGTGCTGCGGCATCTCGGCAGGATCGTTCACCGTCGGCATCACGGCATCTTTGTTCTTCTTCGAGGCAGCAGCAAAATCCGGACTGTACATGCCTATGGCTTCTCTGCTGAGGACCGGTCGACGTTCTCCGCTGCTTTCCGGGATCTCATAAAGCCAGTTCTGAGCCTGCAGGAAGTCCCCCGTCGACAAAAGCCGCACCCAAGCTCGGATGAAGCCCAGCACCTCCTTGGCGTCCATGGGATTCTGAATCGCTTTCACGACGGTTACTGATCGTCCTTTGCTCTGTCAGGATGGTTCATTCGATCCTTTGGCACTGCTGTCGGGGTGCTATCATTCCACCCTTTTTGGTCTTTGAAGAAAGCATCGGCTCGATCCACTTCTTTGGTCGCGCGCTGCTTGTTCATTCCAGCAGCCTTTAGACCGATATAAGCGACAGCGCTTTCATCCCCGTACGTGCCACCCAGCGGAGTCAACCTTTGCACCTCACTCGCCTTTCCGTGTGGCGTCGAGCGATCCCCCTTGGAACCCACTAGATTGATGGCCGGAGCGTCATTCGACAAGGCAACGTCCTTCGCTGGATTGACCGCTGCGTTCTGCACGATGTGATGCGCTTGCTCGGGCGGATCTGCGCCCGGGGTCTTCATGCGTCTGGCTTCCGAATACGTCGGACTCACCTCGCTCCG
>JADLBR010000334.1 GCA_020847615.1 Verrucomicrobiia bacterium | reverse complement strand
TGCTCCCGGTGGTGTTCGTGCTGATCCGCCGCAAGAGCAGCGCGCACTCGAATTCGCTGGACCCCGACGATCCGCTCAGCGGGCATTTCGTTTCGCCGGTGGGTCATGGTTGATGGGAGGGACGGGGCGCGAATGACGACTTGGAGGGAGAGGCAGATGGGTGATTCGAAGATTCCGAACGTAGCCGAACGCGCCAGGCGTTTGGCCCGATTCACCAGGGCCGTCGGCCAAACGCTTGCGCGTTCGGCTACAGGCTCGCGGTTGGGCCGAGTCGGTGCGAGTGCGGCGTTGGTCGCCGCGGTGGCGCTCCTGTGGCCGCGGGGCATGGCGGTGGCCGCCGAAGGCAAGCCCCCGCCCGAGGTGAAGATCGCCAGGGCCGCGCGCGGCGACGTGTTCCGCCCTATCACCCTGCCGGGGAGCATCCGGGCGAACCAGCAGGCGACGCTATACGCCAAGGTGGGGGGCTACCTGAAGGCGCTGTCCGTGGACAAGGGCGACGCGGTGAGGGCCGGGCAGGTGCTGGGGGAGATCGAGGTGCCCGAACTGGAGGCGGACCTGGCAAGATTTCGCGCGGAGGTCCGGGTCGCGGAGGCGGAATTCAATCGCGTCGAGGGAGCGAGGAAGAAATCGCCGGATCTCGTGGTGCCGCAGGCCCTGGACGAGGCGAAGGGCCGGCTCGAGATGGCCCGGGCCGGGCTCGAGCGGACCGAGACGCTGCTGGGCTACGCGAAACTGGTGGCGCCCTTTGGCGGCGTGGTCACCGCGCGATTCGTGGACCCGGGCGCCTTCATTCCCGCGGCGACATCGGGCAGCGCGGCGCAGAACGCCGCGGTGCTGGCGATCATGGATTTCGACACCGTGCGCGCGCAGGTGCCGGTGCCGGAGGCCGAGGCCGCCCTGGTCCGGGTCGGGCAACCGGTGCGGGTTGCCCCGGACGCCCTGCCCGGCAAGACGTTCGAGGGACAGGTCTCGCGGCTCGCGTACGCCCTCGACGCGGGGACGCAGACCATGCTGGTCGAGGCGGATTTGCCAAATCCCGGGTGGGTGCTGAGGCCCGGCATGTACGCGACGATTCGATTGGGCGTGGAAAAGCACGAGGGCGTGATATGTGTCCCCGCCGGTGCGCTGTTGGTCGAGAAGGCGGGTGCCTCCGTATTCAAGCCCGTGGATGGAAAGGCGAAGAAGTGCGCGGTGAAAGCGGGTTTCAACGACGGGATGATGGCCGAGATCGTCGAAGGGGTCGCGGAGGGCGAGTCGGTGCTCGTGCCATCGGGCGCAACGCTCGCGGACGGGCAGGACGTCAAGGTCGTGGAGGTGAAAGCGCCGTGAGCGCGGAAACGAAGCCGGCCATGTGGTCGAGCGCCTGGCGCAGACATGTGGCCGAAGCCGCCAGGCTTTGGCCTGGCATCCCGTGTCGCGCGCGCCAAACGCTCACGCGTTCGGCCACATCGGCGTCTCGCCCAGCCGACGCCGGTTTGAGAATCTCAACCCTGGTGCTGGGCTTGCTCGCATCCATCGCCCGGGCCGATACGGGGCCACAGCCCGCAGGGTCCGGCCCCCTCCCGATCGACCTGCCCGCGGTGCTGCGGTTGGCCGGCGCGCAGAACATCGACGTGCAGATCGCGCAGGCGAAAGTCTACGAGGCGCGCGCCCAGCACCTCGAGGCGCAGTTGCGATTCTTCCCCTGGATCGGCGCCTCGCTGGGATTCCGCCGCCACGAGGGCAACATCCAGCGCGTCGACGGCAATGTCTTCGAGACGAATAAGAACACCTACGCCACCGGCGGCGCCGTGAATCTGGGGCTGGAGTTGGGGGAATCGATTTTCGGCGCGCTGGCCGCGCACCGGTTGGCCTCCGCGGCCGGCGAGGACCTCGAGGCCGAGAGGCGCGACCGCGTGCTCGAGGCGGCCGTGGGATATTTCGAGCTGGCGCGCGCGCGGGCGGCGGTCGGGATCGGCGAGGAGACGTTGCGCGTCGCGCGCGATTACGCGGCGCAGGTGAGGCACGCGGCCGAGACCGGGATCGCGTTCAAAGGGGACGCGTTTCGGGCGGAGGCCCAGGCCGAGCGCGACGCCATGGCCCTCCGCCGGGCGCGGGAGCGGCAGCGCACCGCGGCGGCGCGGCTCTCGCGCGTGCTGCGCCTGGATCCGGCGGTGGAGATATCGGTTCGCGAGGCGGACCTGGTGCCGCTGTCCGTCGATGAGGCGGGCGCACCGCTTTCGGCCCTGATCGCCGCGGCGCTCGAGGGCCGGCCCGAGTTGCGGGCCTCCGGCCTTCGCCTGGATGCGGCGGAGAAGGCCAAGGACGGCGCCGTGTATGGGCCGATGTTCCCGTCCATCAGCGGGCAGGCCTACTACGGCGGGCTCGGCGGCGGGACCGGGGACCCCGGCCCCAAGGAATTCGAGGAGAATCGCGAGTACTCCGTGAACCTCGGATGGCGCGTGGGCCCGGGGGGGCTCTTCGATGCCGGTCGCATCGGCGCCGCGCGCGCGCGCGTGGACCGGGGTGAATTTGAGATGGAGAAGGCGCGCGACGAGATCCGGAGGCAGGTCGTCGAGGCCCATGCGAGGGCCGCGTCGCTCCGCGACCAGGTGGAAATCGCGCGCCGCGCGCTGGAGGCCGCGCGCGAGGTATTCCGCCTCACCGACGAGCGCCGCGAGTTCGGCGTCGGCGCCGTCCTGGAGCACATCCAGTCCCATCAGGACCTGGACCGCGCGATGCTCGACTACGCGAATGCCGTCGCGGAATTGAACGGGGCGCAATACGCGCTGCGCTGGGCGTCCGGCCGATAGGCCCCGCGCGGTGCGGGGCTCGGCAGAGGCGGAGCGCGCCGGATGATTCGGGATGGAAACTTCTGGTGGGCCCGGGCTGCCTGAAGGCAGCACTACGAACATTCCCGCGGTATTGGGCTCGTGGTGCCTGCTTCAGACGGCATCTGCTCGGCCTGCGCTCCCCGCGTGGGTTGCGGTTTGACTCGGCTATTCGCGAATTCTGGAGTTCTTGGCTGCGAGGCGGGCCGCGAGTTGGATGGCCGCGATCATGCTGCCCGGATCGGACACGCCCTTGCCCGCGATGTCAAACGCGGTGCCGTGGTCGGGCGACGTCCTGGGAAAGGGCAGGCCGAGGGTGACGTTCACGCCGCGGTCGAATTCGAGGAGCTTGAAAGGTATCAGGCCCTGGTCGTGATAGAGGCAGGCCACGCCATCGAAGTCGCCGCGCGATGCGCGCAGGAAGACGGTGTCGGCTGGCAGGACGGGCACCCGCGTGGCCCACGCGCCGATCTTTCGGGCGGCCGCGCGGAGCGCGGGCCGCAGGACGCGCCCCTCCTCGTCGCCGAACATGCCGCGCTCGCCCGCGTGGGGATTGAGGGCCGCGATGGCGATGCGGGGCGATGCGATGCCGAGGCCGCGCAGAAAGTCGCGCGCGTGCCGGAGGGTGCGCCCGAGGCGGGCGGGCGTGATCCCCCGGATGGCCCTGGCGAGGGCGACGTGTGTCGACAGCAGGAAGATGCGCAGTCGCTCGCCGGCCATCGCCATCGTGACGGCGTCTTCGCGCAGCCCGCACCGGGCGGCCAGAAACTCGGTCTGGCCCGGGAACCCGAAGCCGACCCGCGCGAGGCGCTCCTTGCTGACGGGCCCGGTGACGAGCGCCGCGAATCGGCCGGCCTGGCATCCGGCTACGCCCACCTCGAGGGCGCGCAGCGCGGCGCGCGACGAACGTGCCGTCGGCTTGCCGGGGCGGGCGGTGTCGTCGCCCCCCCCGACGATCTCGATGGTGACCCCTTTCGGCAACCGCGCCGCGGCCAGGGCGGCGCGGAGGACCTCCGGCCCAATGCCCGCCGGGTCGCCCGGCGTGACCGCGATGACCTTTCGGGCGCCCATCACGTCAGAACATCTTGATGTACGCCTTTTGGCGGAGCGTGTTGACCCACTCGTCTCGGCGCGTCTTGCGCTCGTCGACCAGGATCATCTTCTCGATCTCACCGCGGATCTCTTCCAGGGGGGGGACGCG
>JADLBR010000333.1 GCA_020847615.1 Verrucomicrobiia bacterium | reverse complement strand
GCCGCGGGCCGGATCAAGACGGCGTACAATCGCGCGTTGGCCGAGGGCCGCACGACGCGGGATCTCGGTGGCGACCTCGGGACGCTCGCTTTTGCGGACGCGGTCGCGGAGCGGCTGTAGGCCCCGGAGGCGGCGGCGGCGCTGGCTCGGAAGCTGCCGCGGGGCTTCCCGTAGCCGAACGCCTCGGCGTTTGGCCGCCAAAGGCTGCTATCGGTGGGGAGGGGGCGAGGTTCTCCGGGCGCGGTCGTACAGGAGGCGGGCGACCACGGGGCAGGCGATGACGAGGCAGGCGGCGGCAAAGGCGCCTCCGCTGACGATCAGGCAGGCGCCCAGGACGGGGATGGGTGTCGCGCAGAGCAGTGCGATGGGCATGGTCCACTGGAGGTCTCTCCATCCGCAATGCTCGCGCGTCACATCGGCGTGGGCATCGGACGCGGCCAAGAAATCGAGGCAGACCTGCACGGCCATCAGGACGAGGTACGTGACTGCCGAGAGGATCAGCCACGCCGGCCGGGCGGTCCTCCAGACGAGCGCGGATGTCCCGGCCATCGCGGCGGTGTAGACGGCGTAGGGGAAAAGGCGCGCGAGCGTCGGGCGTGTGGGGTCACTGGATGGAGCCACGGAGGAGGCGCGCCTCCTCGCGGTACCTGGCCGGGGTGATGCCCATGACCTGGCGGAACACGGCCGTGAGGTGCTGCACCGTGCGGAAGCCGGATTGGTCGGCGACCTGTTTGATCGGGGTGTCGGTGTCGGAAAGCAGGCGCCTTGCGGTGTCGATGCGCACGCGGCGCATCTCGTCGTGGATGGTGCGCCCGACGGCGTGCTTGAAGCGCGTCTGGAGGGTCGAGCGGGATATCGCGAGGGCGTCCGCCACGTCGGCGATCTTGATGCCCTCGCAGGCCCGGGATCGCACGAGGGCGAGCGCGGCGGCGGCGAGCTTGTCCTGGACCGCGATGATGTCGGTCGATCGGCGCTCGGAGATCCCGCCCGGCTGAACGACGCGCGGGCCGCGCCCGTTCGGTTCGCCGCGCATCAGGGCCGAGAGGAGTTCGGCGGCGTCGCGGCCGATCCGCCGACCCGACTGGTCGATGCTCGAGATCGTGGGCTGGCAGAGCTCGCAGATCACGGGGTCGTCGTCCACGCCCAGCACGGCCACGTCCTCGGGGACGCTGAGGCCGAGGTGGTGGCAGGCCTCGATGATCTGGCGGGCGCGCCTGTCGTTGGCCGCCATGAGCCCCACGGGGCGTGGCAGGGTCCCCAACCATTCCGCGAGTTTCTGGTGGAGCGTTGGCCACGGGGCTGAGGCGCCATCGGGGCTGAAAGTCTCGCAGGGGACGGCGGCCTCGGTCGCGCGGCGGGTGAATGCCTCGGCGCGCTTGGCGGACCACACGTGCTCGCCGTTGCCGCCGTAGCCACAGAAGGCCAGCTGCCGGAAACCGCGCTGCAGGAGATGTTCGGCGCCGAGCCGGCCCACCGCGATCTGATCCGCCGCGACACAGTGGAGGCAGGCATCGCAGGCAGCGTTATCGCTCCATGTCCCGCCAAATGCCACCACGGGCACGCCCCAGTCCCGGTTGCCGGTCGCGATCCCTGCCACGCGGCACGAGCAGATCACGCCATCCGCAGGCCAGCCCTCGAAATGGGGTGGTTGCCTCACCGCGTCGGCGCCCTCGTGAAAGAACAGTCGCCAGCCGGGGTGCGTGCGGACGAAGTCGGCCACGCCCTGAATGACCTTGATGTCGAAGGGTTGCGAGGCGTCGTAGATCAGGATCACGCGCCTGGCCGGTTCCCTGCGTTGCGTGGCGCCAGACGCGCTCGCACCATGGACTCGGCGACTGGAAACCGGTCGGGGACGACCGCGTCTCTTCGTGCGGGGTGCCGATGGCGTGCCGCGGTGCCCGCTGGGCTTCATGGGCGATGGGTTCTCGTCGGCATCGAGTGCGCCGCCGTCAGGGAGTGGGGCACACGACGCGGGCCCGGACGCCGTGGCCACATCGGTCGCCGTCGCACCGAACTTGTTGTCAGTTAGGGACATGTCAGTCTGATTTTCCCTCGTACCCATGGACGCCAGATTGCCTATCGAACATCAAATGCAGCCAGATTCACGCACCGTCGATCAGATGTACATTTTCTAGCAGAGTTCGATTAAATGATCGAAGAAGATCGTTTTATAAAAATGGCCACTTTTGTTACGTAAAACAGCACATTAATAACACCACAGACTTTTAGATGGGCGCTCATTACAGTGAGTGTGCCTGTGGGGGTCGGACAGGGGCAGGGTGAGGTGTGAAACGATTTTGGGACCGAGCGTCGCCGCAGCGAAACGCCTGCTCAGTGCGTGGGGGAGTCCTTTCCATGCGATTCGATTAAATTCATTAATGCGCGTGCCGGATTTTGGCTATCACCCGAACGGGGGAGCGTGGCCGGGGCATCCGGCTACTTGGACTCGATGCGTTTGGCGAGGTCCGCGGACGAGTCGGACTTATCGGTGCGGAGGAGGCCGATGTCGAAGCCGATGGCGACGGCCTCGGCGCGGCTTGCGGCGCCCAGCGAGTGGAGGATGGAGGCGACGTGGGTTTTGACGGTCTGGTCGCTGATGCCGAGGGCCTTGGCGATATCGGCATTGCTGAGGCCGCGGCGCATGCCATTGAGCACTTCGAGTTCGCGGGTTGTCAGGGGGGAGGTGCGCGGCGTGGGCGCCATGGCACCACCGGCCGACGAAAAAGGCGAGCACCGTCCGGTTTCGAAGGCGGCGAGGACTTCGGCGAGGAGTTGGGAGCGAGTGATGTTCTTGGTGAGGAAGCCGCAGGCGCCTCCGGCGCGGGCGAAGTGGACGTCGGACTCGAAGGCGTCGGTAGCGAGGAAGACGACGCGCGCGCCGGGATCGGCGGCGCGGATGAACTCGAGGGCCTGGAGCCCGTCGCCGCCGGGCATGCGGATATCGATGAGGGTGACGTGGGGCTTGAGGGATCGCTGGAGGGGGACGGCCTCGTAGGCGTTGGAGGCCTGCCCGACGATCTCGAATCGCGGGTCGGAATCGAACATGGCCGCGATACCGGCGCGGACGACCTCGTGGTCATCCACGATCAGGATGCGAATCTGCGGCATGCGTGGCTCCTGCGGTGGACGTCATTCTTTTGGGGGGGAGTTCGAGCGGGTGGCGAGGGCCGACGCGGGAATGCGCGCGGTGACACGGGTGCCGGCGCCCGGTCGGCTATCGATCTCGAGGGTCCCGCCGAGCGATGTCATGCGCTCCGACATATTCGAGAGGCCGAAGCGGGGCCTCGTGTCACGGGGCTCGGCGTCGCGCGAAAAACCCGAACCGTCGTCGGAAATCTCGAGGGTCACGCCGTCCTCGTCGCGACGGAAGAGCAGGTCGATGCGCCGGGCGGCGCCATGGGTCACGGCGTTGGCGATCGCCTCGCGCGCGACGAGGGACAGCGGGGCCATGACGGGGGCGGGGAGTGGGTCGGTGGCACCCTCCACCGTGACATTGACTTGCGCATCGGAGCACAGGTGTTGCAGGGCCGCGATGCCGCGGAGGTGGCGCGCGGGATCGGTCTCGGGCTGTCCGAGCTGGCGGAGGGCCCAGACGCACTTGCGGAACTCTTCGCGGATCCCGACGATGAGTGCCTGGGCATTGGCGATGTGCTTGGAGGTGTCGCCGGGGCCAGCGGCGGCCTCGATGTGAAACGAGAGGCCCGTGAGCAACGACTGGACGCCGTCGTGGAGCTCGCCCGCGATACGGTTGCGCTCGCGGAGCATGGCCTCAGTCTCGAGTTCAAGGGAGCGACGGGCGAAGGTCTCGGTGGCGAGCGCGAGGGTTCGGCGTTTGACTTTGCCGGCCAGGAAAAACGACCAGCCGGCGGAAACGACGGCGGCGGTGCCGGTCCCCAGTAACGCCCACGTGAGGTGTTGTCTTGTCCACCAGGGGCCGGCACGGATCACCCTGACATCGGACGCGTCGCGCAAGAGGAGTGCCAGTTCCGTGGGTTCGGCCCAGCGGCCGTGCCCAAAGTGCACATCGTGCGAGAACGACGCGATCCCGGTGATGTCGAGTTCCGATCCGCGTCGCACGGCATGGAGGGCGTCGCCGTCGTCGTTTTCCAACACCGCGTTGACGACCTCGCCGTGGGAACCGAGCAGCAGGCGGTGGCCCCGGCCGTGGGTCTGCAGTTCAACGAGCGTTCCGCGCACCTGGCAGAGCAGGCCGTTGGGCGGCCGTTTCGCGTCGGACTGGGCGCCCGCTTGGGCGCCCGCCAAGATGTCGGGCAGGTGGATTCTGATGGGCGCGGGGGGTTCTCCGGATTTGATCTTTCGCACGGAGGCCGAAGTGAGCAGGACGCTTGATCCGGGATAGCGGACGAATCCGGACGCCTCGGCCACGTCACCCAATCTGAGCGACGATGCCGAGGCCGCCTCGACGCGAATGGCGTGTGGGCCCCTTTGCAGGTAGAGGAGGCCTTGATCGCCAGAAACGTAGGTCACCGTCCCATGGACTCGCCTCCTGTGGCGCGGGGGTGGCCCTGCGTTGCGGCCCGCGAGATCCTTGAGCGACAACAGCGTGGCCGCGAAGGGATCGGGGTCGGCCCACTCCAATACGGTCAGGTCGTCGAGACGAGAGGCAACCAGCAGGAATCCCGTGACTCGACCCGAGGCGTCAAGCGAACGCGTGACCGTGCCGTCCACGCGAACCCGGCTGTCCAGCAGGCGATCGAGTTCGGTATCCGTGCGAGCCTTGAGGAAGACGTTGCATTCGCCATCGGCGGAAACGATTGCCACGAAAGCCTTTCGGCCATCGGTGGCCTGGAGTTCTTGCACGACGCCCTCGACCCGCACCCGCTGGTGCAATGCCTCTCCGGACTGGACGTGGGAAGGACTGACAGACTGGGCACCCGGGAGCGGCGCAGAACCCAGAGAGCGGAGAGAATCGGCGAGCAAGCGCGGGGCGACGCCGGACCAGTCAATAACCCCGGTGACCTCCAGGACGGTGCCGATAGGAACGCTCCCTGTCGCCTCGCATGAATCGGTGGAGTCCCGTCCGGGCAACTGGGTAAAGATCCCGCCCGTGCCGTCATCGATCACGACATCGCCTTCTTTGGAACTTGACCACGTCACGGTGCCGCGAAGCGACAGTGTCGCGCGCGACTGGTACGCCGATCGGCCCGCGGCCCGGACGTCCCCGATCGGCGAGATGGTGGGGGCCTCTTGGTCCGGGGAGGCATCGGCTTGCGGACCGGCCGCGGCACACCCGTGCGCGAAGAGGCATGCCGCAAGGACCATCCCCCCAGACCACCGTGATTGGCTCAAGACCGTGCCCATGCGCTCAGAAAAGGAACGGAACTCCCTAATTTTCAATATGGGCGAATTTCGGTGAGCCGCAACTTGCAACCCACTTAAAATCAGCGGGTTAGTTTTTGATAAACAAACTAATCGAAAAGCGTTGACTGGATCGGAAGCGGTGCTGGCGCGTGGCGGAGGCGGTGGCAGACTTGAGGGATGGAATTCTGTCTTGAGGCGCCGTACGGGCCGAAGGGGGACCAGCCCGCGGCGATCGAGGCGCTGGTGCGCGGCATCGAGGCGGGGAAGCGGGCGCAGGTGCTGCTGGGTGTGACGGGGTCTGGGAAGACCTTCACGATGGCGAATGTGATCGCGCGGCTGGGGAGGCCGGCGCTGGTGCTATCGCACAACAAGACGCTTGCGGCGCAGCTCTACAGCGAGTTCAGGCAATTTTTTCCGAGGAACGCGGTCGAGTACTTCGTGAGCTATTTCGACTACTATCAGCCCGAGGCGTACATTCCGCGGACCGACACGTACATCGAGAAGGACTCGAGCATCAACGACGAGATCGAGCGGCTGAGGCTTTCCGCCACGGCGTCGCTGCTGTCGAGGCGTGACGTGGTCGTGGTGGCGAGCGTGTCGTGCATCTACGGGCTGGGATCGCCAGAGGATTTCGCGAGCATGCTGCTGCCGGTGGAGGTGGGGGCGCGGGCGACGCGGGACGGGGTGCTCTCGCGGCTCGTGGACATGCAGTACGACCGGAACGACGTGGCGCTGGAGAGGGGGAGGTTTCGGGTGCGCGGGGATGTGGTGGAGGTGTGGCCGGCGGGCGGCGAGGAGGGCGTGAGGCTGGAGTTCTTCGGGGACGAGATCGAGAGGATCGCGAGGTTTGACCCGCTGACCGGGGAGGTGCTGGAGCGGCTGGCGCGGCACACCTTCGCGCCGGCGAAGCAGTTCGTGACGCCGCACGACAAGATCCGGCGCGCGCTGGTGACGATACGGGAGGAGCTGGAGCCGCGGGTGGCGCAGCTGGAGGCGGCGGGGAAACTGGTGGAGGCGCAGAGGCTGAGGATGCGGACGGAGTACGACCTCGAGATGATCGAGGAGATGGGCTATTGCTCCGGGATCGAGAACTACTCCCGGCATCTGGCGGGGCGCCCGCCCGGTTCGCGCCCGTACACGCTGATCGACTTCTTTCCCGAGGGTTTCCTGACGATCATCGACGAGTCGCACGCGACCGTGCCGCAGCTGGGCGGCATGTACAACGGCGATCTCTCGCGGAAGCGCGTCCTGGTGGAGCACGGGTTCCGGTTGCCCAGCGCGCTGGACAACAGGCCGCTGAACTTCGGGGAGTTCCGCGCGCTGGTGGGGCAGGTGATGTACGTGTCGGCGACGCCCGGGCCCCACGAGCTGGCCGAGGCGGGGGGCGAGTACGTCGAGCAGATCATCCGCCCGACGGGCCTCATGGATCCGCCCGTTGTCGTGCGCCCGCTCGGGGGCCAGATCGACGACCTCATCGAGCGCGCCCGAGAGCGGGTGGCGCGCGGGGAGCGCGTGCTGGTGACCACGCTGACCAAGCGGACGGCCGAGGATCTGACGGACTACCTGAAGGATCTCGGAATCCGCGTCATGTACCTGCATTCGGAGATCGACGCGATCGAGCGGGTGGAGATCTTGCGGGGCCTGCGCCGGGGCGCGTGCGACGTGCTGGTGGGGATCAACCTGCTGCGCGAGGGCCTCGATCTGCCGGAGGTCTCGCTGGTGGCGATCCTGGATGCCGACAAGGAGGGGTTCCTGCGCTCGGCGACGTCGCTGATCCAGACCGCCGGGAGGGCGGCGCGGCACATCGGCGGCGAGGTGGTTCTCTATGCGGACACGATGACCGACGCCATCAGGAAACTGATCGAGACCACGGGCTATCGGCGGGAGGCACAGGGCCGCTTCAACGAGGAGCACGGGATCACGCCCGAGAGCGTCCGGCGTGCCGAGCAGGAGTCGCTGCACACGCTGGTCGCCGCGCGGCAACTGGAGGAATCGATCGCGGGCGAGCGCGGGGCGGATTTCGATGCGGCGGCCTTCATTGAGGAACTGGAGAGGGAGATGCGCGAGGCCTCCGAGAACCTCGAGTACGAGAAGGCGGCGCTCCTGCGCGACCAGATCCGCGAGGTGCGGGGCGGCGAGGCGGCGTCGGCGCCGCGGGCGCCCAAGTATAGCGCCAAGGGGGCGAGGGGACGCGGCGGGCGGGTGCGGGGCTGAATCAAAGATCCCGTAGCCGAAAGCGCGAGCGTCTGGCGGCCAAAGCCGCGCGGCTTCGGCCACAATTTCGCCCGGAGGGGCGCGTTCCGGCGCGCGGGCGGGGATCTTTTGGGGGCCAGCGGGTGGTTTGCGGCACGAGGGGAAATGTGAAAAAAGCGCTTTACAAATTAAAAATTCTGGTAATTGTTATACATGCGCTTTCTGGCTGCCGCCGCGTTGTTTATGGTGGCCTGGCCGTGCCTCTGGGGCGAGGGGGGCACGGGGGCTGAGCGCGGGATCGCGCTGTCGCGGCGCGGGGAGTGGACGGCGGCGCGGGAGGCGCTGCTGGGGGCGCTGCGCGAGGATCCGAGGGACGCGTCGGCCGTGCGGGAGCTGGCGTCGATCGCGAGGGCGATGGGGGACATGACCAATTGCATACGGTATTGGGAGCGGCTGGTGGAGCTCAGGCCCGAGGACGCGGCGGCGCGCTTCGAGCTGGCGAACCTGTATTTCCTGTTCCGGGATGCGGCGGCGAAGGTGCGCGGGGTGCGGGTTTCGTCCGTCGTGGGGCTGGCGCAGGCGGAGTACCGGATGGCGCGGAGGCTGGCGCCCGACGAGTACCACTACGCGGCGGCGCTGGCGGAGAGCTACGTGGCGCTCGAGCCGCCGGACTGGGATCGTGCGGAGGAGGCCTGGAGGTATTGTCTGCCGCTCGCGAATGATCGCACGGCGGTGTACTGCAAGCTCGCGCGGGTGTGCATCGAGGCGGGGGCGCTGGATCGCGCCGAGGACTACCTCCGCAACGCGGGGGGGATACGCGCGGCCGAGCTGCGCGCGGAGCTGGCGAAGCGGCGGGAGGCGTCCGCGGCGAGCGTCGGGGTGGCGCCCGGGCGGGATTCCTAGCAGCCTGTCGGACTTGGCTAAGTCCGACAGGCTGCTAGAGGATGGGTGGCATGCTTGCGATGTTGCGGTTGTGCGGCTGGATCGTGTTCACGGCCGGCATGGCATTCGTTTTTCTGGTGCTTCTGGACTATGGGCCGGCCCGTTTCTCCGAGGGGATCCGGGACGAGAGCGCCCGGGTGTGGGCGGCGGTGGGGCGCCGGGTGGAAGCGGTGAAGGAGCGCGCGCAGCGCGCCGCCCCTCAGGGCGAGGCCGCGCGGACCCAGGCGCGGTGAGTGGGGCCGGTGATCCTCGGCACCAGTTCTGGCGCATAGGCCGGGTCGCGGGCCTGGTCGAGGTTGCTGGCGAAGGGGCAATAGCCTTCGATGGCGTCCCCCTCGCGAATCCATAGCAGGACTTGCAGGGACACCGATTCCTCCGTGCCCCGTGGGAAAATGACGTCGAGCACGCGTCCGTCGCCGGCCTCGGGGGGCGACTCCAGGCGCACCTCGGGCCGGGGGCCGGAGGCCACTTCCAGGGCGTGGGTGCCGGTCGGCTCGCGACGGACCAGGATCTGGGAGGGCTCCGGCGCGGGCTGGGCCGGGGCGAGGGGCAGATAGAGGAACTCCCAGCTTGCCTCGGGCGGGGCGCCGCCGCGCAGGAGGCGGCAGCGGAGCGCGGCGCCGTCGGCATGGAGAGAGACCTCCGCCAAGAGATCGGATCGGTGGGCGGGCCCATCGACGCGGTGTTGGCCGCGCAGCCTGAAGCGGCACTGGGGCTGGAGCGGCAGGAGCGGGGCGAAGACGATCTCGACCGGGGACGAGCGGCGCTCGTCGCCGACCTCGACGACGGCGGCGATCCTGGCGCGGACCGGGCGGGAGTCGAAGAAGAAGTGTCCCGCATCGATCTCGGCGGTGTGGAGCAGGCGCTCGCCCGGATCGAGCCTGGCGGTGCCCTCCCAGATGGGGCGGTCGCGAAAGTTGAAATAGATCCCGCAGCTGAGGCGGCGCTCGCCGGGGTTCTGGATGACGAAGGGCAGGGGGACTGGGGTGCCGGCGGCGATGTGCGAGCGGGATTCGACCGGCCCGATGTCGGGGACGGTCTGGGCGGTGGCCGGGGCGACGGCCGCGAGCACCGCGCAGAGCGCGGCGGGCGACTTCCTTGCCGGGGTGCCATGCTGCGGCCGCGCGAGCGTCACGGCGAAGGCTTGCCGGGGACCCGGCCCCGCGTCGAGCGCAAAACCGCGGGGCTTTCGCCTTGCGTTTTCACATGGCCACATATGATGGGGGCATGACACGTTTCACGGCGCGTTTCACGATCCTTCTGGCGTCCCTCATCATGGCGATGGCGCCTCCCGCGGCGATGGCCCAGGACACGGGCGCCCAGTTGCTCACCGACGCGAACAAGAAGATCGGCGAGAGCGATTACGCGGGCGCGATACAGATCCTGAACGACATCGTGACGAAATATCCCGGCTCGCGCGCCATATTCACGGCGCGGGTGAACCTGGGCCTCGCGCAGTATCTCAACGGCGGGCTGGACGAGGCGGTCAAGGTGCTGAAGCCGATACCGGACGATACCTCGTTTCCCGACGAACTGCGCGAGACGGCGGGTATCTACCTCGCGCAGGCGCTGTCTGGGGTCGCGGCCGGCAAGCCCGAGGCGGAGCAGGCGAAGGTCTACCAGGAGGCCGCGGACGCGTATGGGAAATTCATCAAGGCCTACCCGAAGAGCACGTATCGCGAGGACGCGCTGTACGGGCAGGGCCTGGCCCTCCTCTTCACCAAGAAGTATGATGACGCGGCCCTGAGCCTGCTGACCGCGCGGCGCGAGTTCCCGACCAGCCCGACGATCCTCCAGACCCTGTACCTCCTGGGCAACGTCTACTCGCAGAAGGCGCAGGACCTGATCCGCCAGAACAAGAAGGCGGACGCCGCGGCCCCGCTCCAGGAGGCGCGGAAGGTGTTCGACGAGATCGTCAAGGGCGCCGCGAGCCGGCCGGACATCCTCAACGACACCTTCTATCAGGTGGGCGAGGTGCTTCTGAACTCGGAGCAGTACGCGGAGGCCGTCGAGTTCTACCGGAAGGTCCGGCCCTCCGACCAGATCATCGCCATCCTGGAGCAGCAGGTGGGCGACATCCGGAAGCGGGTGCAGGCCGAGCCGGCGAAGTTCCGCGAGCTGCAGCGTCAGAAGGAGAAGATCGAGGCGCAGCTGAGCCGCCTCAAGACGAAGGCCAACCCGCTGCTGGATGCGCTGTCCAAGATATCGCTCTGTTTCATCCAGGTCGGCAAGCACGAGGAGGCCCGGACGCTGGCGAACCACATACTGGGGTGGGCCGAGAAGACGGGGGCGACGCTGACCGCGGAGCAGGACAAGTTCCTGCGCTACGTGCGGGTGCTCTCGCTGGGCCTGCAGGGCCTGCTGGAGCCGACGGAGGCCGAGTACGCCACGTTCAAGGAGAAGTTCGGGGCCGACGCACTCGCCGACAACATCGGGCTGATCGTGGGCGGGCTGTACCTGCAGGGAGGGGACGCCGAGAATGCGATCCGGGTGTTGGACCAGGCCCTGGTGGATTACCCGGATGGCCGGTACAAGGACGACATTCTCCTGCAGGCGGGCACGGCGCAGCTGCGGCTCGGGCAGTACGACGAGGCCATCAAGCGGTTCACGGACTACATCTCCAAGAACGAGGGCAAGGAGACGGCGGAGGTCGCCAAGCTCAACCTCGGCAACGCGATGATCGAGATGAGCCGCTACGAGGAGGCGGTGGACACCTTCCGGCAGCTCGCCGGGTCGGCCAAGACCGAGGCGGTGAAGGTGGACGCGGCGTTCCGGGTGCCCTTCGCGCTCCAGCGGGCGCAGCGGCTCGAGGATGCCGCCAAGGAATACAAGCTCTTCGCGGACGCCCACGGCGACAACCCGCTCGTGGCCAACGCGCTCATCCAGGCGGCGGACTGCCAGATGAAGCTGGGCCAGGTCGAGCCGGCCATCGCGACTTTCGGGGAGGTGGTCTCGAGATTCCCGAAGTCGGAGGCGGCGCCTTTCGCGCAGCAGGGGATCGCCTTCGCGTACCTGAACATGCAGCCCTCCAAGGTCGCGGAGGCGCTGGCGGCCTTCGACAAGATCGTGGAGCTGTTTCCCGAGAACCCGCTGGCGGCGCGGGCGCTGATTTTCCAGGGATCGGCTCTTGCGCAGAACGACAAGGCCGACGAGGCGCTGGCGAAGTACCAGACGGTATTGGACAAGTACCCGCAGAGCGACGTGGCCGGCGACGCGCAGCTCGCGCTGGGTCGGGTGTTGCTGGGGCGGCTCGCGCAGCTGGGCAACTACCTGAGCCTGACGCCGGAGGACAAGAAGAAGTGGGACGAGCAGTGCGCGACCCTGGTGGCGAATTTCCAGGGGATCCTGGAGAAGTACCCGGATAGCGGTTCGGTGCCGGAGGCGGTGAACGAGCTGGTGAAGCTGCAGCAGAAGAAGGTGGATTTCGAGATCCAGAACTGGGATCAGGCCGGCAAGTATTTCGCCGACTTGGCGCAGAAGCTCGCGGGGAGCCCGAACGTCAAGACGCTGCTCCAGTTCGGGCAGGCGGGCGTTGCCTTCCTGGCGGGCAAGCAGGCGGACGCCGTCAAGATCATGCGCGCGGCGTACGCGGAGAACACGGCCGTCGTGCTGTCGGCGGAGGACTTTGACCGTTTCGGGCTGGCGCTGCTGGAGGCCGGTGACGCCGACACGGCCATCCAGGTCTACGGGAGGCTCCGCGACAGCTATGCGGATGATCCGTACGCGCAGGCGAACGCGGCTTTTGGCCTGGGGACCGCCTACCTCAAGAAGGGCGAGAACGAGCAGGCCGAGGCCCAGTTGGCGCGGCTCAGGAAAGACTATCCCTGGTCGGAGAAGATCGTGGTCGCCAACTACAATCTGGCGCGCTCGATCCAGGAGAAGGACCCCGACAAGGCGCTCGAGTTCTTCAAGGAGGTCATCTCCGCGCGGACCCAGAAACCGATCCACGACGTCAAGGCGGACGCGACGTGGAGGGCGGGGGAGATCCATCTGGCCAAGGGACAGGCCAACGAGGCGGCGTATTATTTCCAGAACATCGATGTGCTGATCGGGCCGGCGGCGGGCGACAAGGCCCCGCTGGGGCTCCAGAAGGCGGCGAAGATCTTTGAGGATCTGGGGAACGCGGAGAAGGCCCGCGAGTGCTACGAGTCGCTGGTGACGCTGTATCCGAAGCACCCGGCGACCGAGGGCGCCAAGGAGCGCCTCGCGGCCCTTCCCCCGGCACCCGCCGCGAAGAAGAAGAAGTGAGGGTTCGGTTTTGGCTTGCGCCGCGGCGGAAGGATGACAGATTTCCCGTCCTCTCCACGCGGGTGGACCGCGGGGAGACGCGGGCAGGTGCCGGAGCGGTCAATCGGAGCAGACTGTAAATCTGCCGGCTTAACGCCTACAGTGGTTCGAATCCACTCCTGCCCATTTTCTGGTCACGGGGCCCTGCGCTTGCGTTCTGGGCCGTGGGTGCTTATATGGGCATTAGGCGTTAGCATTGAGGAGATTTCCCTATGGGCGGCGGTGTGATTTCGCGGGGTGCATTTATCAGGGCCGGGGCTCTGGCTGCGGGCGGGCTCCTGCTGGGGGGACGCGGTCTCGCGCGCGCGCAGGCGGGCGCGGGCGTGCCGCAGCGCGGCGACTCGCTGGATAGTCTGGTGCTCGATGGGTCGGACATTGTCGGGAGCCCATTTCTGATGCGCGGGGCGCGCAACACGAAGCGCGTGGCGCTGACGTTTGACGACGGCCCTTCTCCGGGGGTGACCAACCGCGTGCTGGAGACGTTGCGCAAGTACAAGGTGAGGGCCACGTTTTTCATGATCGGGCAGCGCGTGGTGGAGTCACCGGGCTTGGCCAAGGAAGTGCAGGCGGCGGGCCACGAACTGGCGAACCATTCCTTCACGCATCCGACGCTGGGGAGCCTATCCGCGGATCGGGTGGCCAGCGAGCTGCACCTGTGCCAGGATGCCATCGAGAAGCACGTGGGAGTCCGGCCCTCCTGGCTGAGGCCGCCGTATGGCTCGTTCAAGACATCTCAGGGGCCGATTGCCCGATCGGAGCGTTTGGGCGTCGTGATCTGGTCGGTGGATCCCAGGGATTGGGCGCGGCCGGGGGTCGCCGCGATCCAGCAGAGGGTTTTGGGTGGAACGGCCGGGGGAGACATCATCTTGTGCCACGACCTGCACTCGCAGACGGCCGATGCCGCGCCGGGCATGATCGAGGGCCTGCTCGAGCGCGGGTTTCAGCCGGGAACGCTGTCGGATCTCGTTCTGGGCTAGCAGCCTGTCGGACTTAGCCAAGTCCGACAAGGCTGCTAGAAAGCAAAACCGCCTCTTTCCAAGGCAGTTATGATGGGCAAGACCCAAATGTGGCACCGTTGCTGAGCGAGTTTAACGAATCGTGCTCTCGTTGCATAACTCCTTTGCTCGCAGATAGAAGGCGGTTTTGCCAGAGGAGGCTGGCGGACAAAATCCGACAGCCTCCTAGCCCGGACATTTCATCGCGGGGGGAATTTTCTGGGAGGGTCGCAGGGTTGGGTGGATTTGGGATCGGAGCGCCGGATTGAGGGCCGAATCGGCGGGGCGTGAAGACACCGCCCCCTACCCCCG
>JADLBR010000332.1 GCA_020847615.1 Verrucomicrobiia bacterium | reverse complement strand
CGGGGGTAGGGGGCGGTGTCTTCACGCCCCGCCGATTCGGCCCTCAATCCGGCGCTCCGATCCCAAATCCACCCAACCCTGCGACCCTCCCAGAAAATTCCCCCCGCGATGAAATGTCCGGGCTAGGCTCGTAGTGCCGCCTTCAGGCGGCATCCGCATAACCAGCTCGATCCCGTGCCCCGGACGCCCACCAGCCGGCGCCGAAGACGCAGCCCTACGCCTCGGGCGATCGGCGGCCAAACGCTCACGATTCGGCTACGGGAGGCGATGGGCAATTTTCCAGTCAGGTCGGTCGAGGAAACCGTGACCCGTCGGGTCCGGCGGCAACCTGAGATCATTTCCACGTCCTGGTGACGACCGTGGCCACGCATTCACCCGTTCAATCCCGAACGGCACCCGGCGGTCCCATTCCCGCAGGGCCATGGACGGTGATCTGGGCGAACGGGATGACCCATCCGTTGGCCTCGCAGGCCTCGACGGCGAAACGCTGGAGGCAACGGCTCAGAGAATCGTATCGCTCGGCCACCGCCCCATCGAAGTCCGCCAGGATCACAAAATCGATCGACGAGGGACCCGCCATCTGCAACTCCACCTTGAGGCTGTGGAGCGCATCACGGCCGACCGTCTCGATGAGGCGCCGGAAAATGTGCTCGCGCAGGGCCTCGGGGATCGGGCCGACGGCGTCGGCCTGATGCCTGTAGTCGATCCCGAAGGTCGCCGTCGCGCGAAAACCCCGGGAGAGATTGGCCGGCGCAAGGGCGAGAAAATCCAAGGTGCGATATGTCTTGTGCAACCCGCCCACGCGGACGACCTCCACGACCTCCGGGCTGATGACGACGACCTTGGCCACCGTGCCATCGCCCAGCAGGACCCAGTCGTCCCCGCGGCACGGAAACCACGGCTCGTGGGCAACCGGCGGACGGGAGACCATTTCCGAGATCTTGCGAAGCGGGTACCTCACCACGAGGCCCGGCATCGCGGGATTGCCCAGGGTCGCGAGGAAGTCGAGCTTGTCGACCCGCCACGGTATCCCGTCGATGACGATGCGCTCCCCCTCGCGAACGCCCCCCAGGTTGAGGAGGCTCCGGGCCTCGTCGATGAAAAGGGGCAGGCTGTTCCGCGCGGCAAATCCCAGGCCGAGGAGGATCAAGATCAGCAGGCCGAGCAGCACCCAGTCGCCCACGTAATACAGCGCGAGCATCGCCGCCAGCACGGCGGCCGCGACCGAGAAAACGTGCAGGGCCAAGTGGGTCGCCCGCGCGTAGAGGGAATCCTCCAGCCCGAACAGCCGGTGGCCGGACCGCTGCAGGCGCGCCCGCACGAGGCGGACCAGCAAGAAGCCTGCGATGGCCGCCAGCCCCGCGAGGACAAGATTCCTGCCGCGCATCCGGAAAAAGTCGCGCGCGATGACCGCCAGGGACTCGATCAGCGGGCGCTTCTGTTCCAGGGTCTGGCGCAGCTGGACCGAGGCGACCTCGAGCCGGCTGGCGATCTCCTTGCGACGTTCGGCCCACTGATCGCGCACCTCCTCGAGCGCCCGACGTCCCTCGCGGCTGAGGGCCTTGTTCCCCAGCAGGGCATTGACCCGCTCCAGCGCGCGCCCGGCGACCTCGAGCCGCTCGCGCTCCTTCTCGATCGACCCGCGGAGAGCCTCCTCCTTGCGGGGTTGCTCCGACGCTCGCCGGAACTGCTCGATGAGCGGGCGCACCAGGCGAACGACCTCCTCCCGCAGATCGAAGGCCTCCTCGCCGCCCGGGCCCACCGCGTCGGGGTCGCTCCCGGTGGCCAACACCTGGAGCTGGCCCTGGAGGGTCGCGATGCGCGCCGCGATGCGGTCGGCCTCCTGCTGCAGCGATTCGCGAACGGGGCCCGGCTGCGCGCGGTCGATCTCCTTCCGCCGCTCAGCGAACTCTGCCCGCAGCGCGGTGCGCTGCGCGACCAGTTCCTCGATCGTCGATAGCAGCGCGGGCGCCTGCGAGGGAGGGGCCGCGGCGGCCGAGGGCGCGTTTGTCGCCGCCCCGCCACAGTGCCCCATCGCCAGGAGCGCGGCAAGGGTCGCGAGGCATGTGACCTTCATCGGCCTACCCCGCCCGATGCACGATCTGGAGCCACAGGAAGAGGATCGGGGCGGTGAAGAGGATGCTGTCGATGAGGTCGAGCGCGCCGCCGATGCCGGGGATCAGGCGCCCGGAGTCCTTGACCTGCGCATCGCGCTTGACGACCGACTCGGCCAGATCGCCGACCACGCTCGCGGCCGCGATCACGATGCCGATGAACAGTATCCACCGCGGCCGTATCAGCCCCAGCTGCTCCGGGAACAGCACCACCAGAAGGTAGCCGGAGCACGCCGCGAACACGAATCCCCCAACCAGACCCTCCCAGGTCTTCCGCGGGCTCAGGATCGGCATCATCTTGTGCCTCCCAAAACGCCTGCCCACGAGATACGCGCCGATGTCCGTCATCTTGGTCACGACGATCAGGAAGCACGCCAGGAACCGCCCATTGTCGCCGGCCGGCGGAAAGTAGATGAGGTGCGTCACGAAATTGAAAAGCCACGCGACGTAGAGCGCGCCAAAGATGGTCACCGCCACCGTCACGACCGGCGTCGCCTGCGTGCGGTCGAACACCTGGCGGGTCAGGAGCCCCAGCAGCAGGACGAGCATGCAGATCCATTCGAACAGGGGCTGCCCGATGCCCCCCACGTGGCCGCTGAGGATGCCCCAGCTCGCCAGCAGGAAACCCGCGCCACAGGCGGTCCCGAGGCGCCGAAAGGTCCGGATGCCGCGATTCTCCAGTGCCCCATAGAATTCCCAGAGGGCCAGTCCCCCGATCAGCGGGATGATCGTCGCGTACGCGATGTCCCATCCGGAGAGCAGCGCCCCGAAGACCAGGGCGGACAGGATGCACGCGGAGACCGAGCGCAACCGGATCTCAGATGCGGCCATAGCGTCGGTTTCGGGACTCGTAGCTGCGCACCGCCTCGTAGAAATCGGGCTTGCGGAAATCGGGCCAGAGCGTCGGGGTCACGAACAGCTCGGTGTACGACAGCTGCCAGAGCAGGAAGTTCGACAGGCGCATCTCGCCGCTGGTCCGGATGAGCAGGTCCGGGTCCGGGTAGTAGCGCGTGTAGAGGTGCCGCGAGAAAACCGTCTCGTCGATCTGGGCCGGGTCGATGTGCCCGAGCTGGATCTCCCGGATCACGGACTGGACGGCCTCGATGATCTCGATGCGCCCGCTGTAGCTCAGCGCCAGGATCAGCGTCAGGCCGGTGTTGCGGCTCGTCGCCAATATGGTCTCGTGGAGCTGGCCCCCGACGGACGCGGGCAAGTCGGCGAGCCGCCCGATGGCCTGGAGGCGCACGTTGTGCTTGTTGAGCTCGGCGATCTCGTCGCGGAGGAACTGCTGGAGGAGGCGCATGAGGGTGTCGACCTCGGCCTTCGGGCGATTCCAGTTCTCGACGGAAAACGCGTAGAGCGTGAGGAACTCCACCCCGGTCTCGCCGGCCGCCTCGACGGTGGCGCGCACCGATTCGACGCCCTTGCGGTGCCCCTCGATCCTCGGGAGCCCGCGCTGCTTGGCCCAGCGCCCGTTGCCATCCATGATGATGGCGACGTGCCTCGGGACATTCTTGAATTTGGGTGCCTTGGGGTGGTTGGGCATCGAGTTCAGCGCCAGAAGGTGGCCTCGCGGGCGGCGCCAACGGAAATCACGTGGAGCTTCGCCCCCGTGAGGTCGGCGAGCGCGTTGAGATAGGCCCGGGCGTTGGGAGGCAGCTTGCGGAAGTCGCGCACGCCGCCGGTGGGGCTCCGCCAGCCCGGGAACTCGCGATACACGGGCTCGCACTCGCGAAGGTACGCCGCGTCGGCCGGCGGGTAATCGATGCGCTTGCCGCGGAACTTGTACGCGACGCAGACCTTGATCGTGTCCAGCTCGTCTAGCCCATCGACGTTGGTCACCGCCAGTAGGTCGATGCCGCTGATGGCCTGCGCGAAGCGCGTGACGACCGCGTCGAACCACCCGCACCGCCGCTTGCGCCCGGTGGTGGCCCCGAACTCGCGGCCCATCTTGTGGAACATGTCGCCCAGCGCCCCATCCTCCGTTGGGAAGGGCCCCTCGCCCACCCGCGTGGTGTACGGCTTCATCACGCCGATGACGCGGTCGATGCTGTGCGGCGGCACGCCAGAACCGGAGCACGCGCCCGCGGCGGTCGTCGTCGAGGACGTCACGAAGGGATAGGTGCCATGGTCGATGTCGAGGAGGGTGCCCTGCGCGCCCTCGAAGAGCAGGGATTTGCCGGCCCTCATGAGCCGCTGCAGCAGCAGCACGGTGTTCGTGACGTGGGGCCTCAGACGATCCGCGGCCAACTGGAAGTCGGACAGCACCGCCCCGTAATCGACGGTCTGTGCCCCCATGGCCTCGAGGACCCGGTTGTTGGCATCGATGTTGGTCCGCAGCTTCGACGGAAACCTGTCCCCGTCCAGCAGGTCGATCATCCGCAGGCCGGTGCGCGACGCCTTGTCGCTGTACGCGGGCCCGATGCCGCGCTTGGTCGTGCCGATCTGGTTCGTGCCCTTCGCGCGCTCGCGCGCCTCGTCCAGCAAACGGTGATACGGCAGCACGAGATGCGCGGTCTCGCTGATCTGAAAATTCTTGCCGAACCGGACGCCCTGCCCCGTCAGCCGGTCCATCTCGGCCACCAGAGCCACCGGATCGACCACGACGCCATTGCCGATGACGCACGTCTTGCCCCGGCGCAGGATGCCCGAGGGCACCAGATGGAAGATGAACTTCTGCCCCTTGACCTGGATCGTGTGCCCCGCGTTGTTGCCGCCCTGGGACCGGATGACCACATCCGCGTCGTCGGTGAGAACATCGATGATTTTGCCCTTGCCCTCGTCTCCCCACTGGGCGCCCACAATGACCGTATTTGCCATATCAGAATTCATGATTGTGCCCAGCACCACACCGGAAGTCAATCCGACGGAGGGGAAGGCTTGCGGCCTTCTGCTATCTCGGGGGCATCACGCCCCAAGGACGGGCCACCACCGGCTTGGGAAAATGTGGCCCATCTGGTCACAGATGGGATCGTTCGATCCGCCCGCGGGCCCACGGTCTGGCGACCGTGGCTACGAATTTTCGAGATCTCATCCGGCAGTCGCCGGACCACCGGGGGATGAAACATCCTCACCTGCTTCGGCGCAAAGCGGTGCGAGGACGCACCGCACTCCAGAGCGCTGCGCGCGAAACCGGGCGCCGCCATGGCCCAGGATGTCGCCTGATTTCGGCCGAAGGCCTGTGGAGTGCGGACCGTCCCCGGGCCGCTATG
>JADLBR010000331.1 GCA_020847615.1 Verrucomicrobiia bacterium | reverse complement strand
GTATGTCGCGGTCAGGCGGGCGTGGGACGTGGCCGCGACGGCCGCCGAGGCCAACAGCAGGAGGATTTTTCCTTTAGCCGCGATGTTCATCCGCAAGGCGGCTAAGAGGGTAGAGCGGCTAAAGGAAGAAGGCGAGCGCGCCCTTCAGGGCTTCGTGGCGGGATGCGGCGCGCGCTCCAGCCTCGCCGGATGGGTGAGGGAGTGGCCCTCCTTGAGTTTGCGGATGGAGACCTGGGTGTAGATCTCTGTGGTGTCGAGCTTGGCGTGGCCGAGCATGGCCTGGATGAAGCGGATGTCGGCGCCGCCCTCGATCATGGCGGTGGCCATGGTGTGGCGGAAGAGGTGGCAGCTTCCGCGCTTGCCGATGTTCGCCGCGTCCACGCAGCCGCGCACGATGTCGCCGACCCAGGCGGGCAGGATGGGCTCTCCGATGGCGTTGAGCCAGAGCCGGTCTTCGTCGGGCTCGCGCATCAGGTCGGGCCGGACCTCGGCCAGATACTTCTCGATCCAGGCGAGCGCCCGGTCGCCGACCGGGATCATGCGGTCTTTCTTGCCCTTGCCCTGGCGGACCATGACGGTGCCGCGCTCCGCGTCGATGTCGTAGAGGTTGAGGTTGGCCAGCTCCATGCGGCGCATGCCGGTGGAGTAGAGGGTCTCCATCATGGCGCGGTCGCGCACGCTCAGGGGGGTGGACACGTCGGCGCGGTCGAGGACCGCCCGGTCGCGCCGCAGCGGCCACGCCCGCCACGCAGTGCATCGCAACGCAGTGAAGCGGAACGCAGGGGTCTACCGGGCGCGGCTGGCGTGAGCGCAGCGAAAGCGACGAAGGAGCGGCGACAGGGGAGCGCACGGGCGGGCGGCTCTCGTCACCCGAGCGCAGTGGCGCGCTCTGTGCGCAAGCAGAGAGCGTGACACAGGAGCGCCGCCGCTACACCCAGGCGGAAGCGACGGCACGCGCCGTGCCCGCCATAGCGCAGCGCAGGCACGCACGGCGCGTGACGGAGCGGTTCAACACCCACGACTTGGGGTGGTGGACGTTGACGCGCGCGACAGCGGGACCCATTCCCACGACGCCAGGGACCAAACCCATTTGCTCAAATCAAAGACCCTGATGGCTCATCCAATCGTTAAGAACTGAAGCGCGGATCTTGATTGATCGCCCGAGCTTCGGCAGCCATCCATCGGACAAACTCCAGAAGAGATTCCCACTTGAGGGTCTCCTCTCCTTCCCGGACGCGAATTCCATCAAAAGCAAAGACCTTTCCATGCTTTGCATCGACGACGAACACCTCGCCGGCGTGATCCATGACTTGTATCCACGAAGCCGGAAGGCGCGGTTCTCTCTGTCGCATGATTCGGGTGGACCGAACAGAACCAATGCTTCCCTGCTCGTCGCCAGTAATTGTCAGAGCGAAAGGGTCAATCCGGAGATTTCCGATCTCGGAAACAAACGCGGTGAGTTCGCCGCCCAGCTGCACGCCGATTTCTTTTTCGATCTCTGCACAGACTTCCTGCCCGTGGCGCCCCCAAAACACGAACGCAGTGCCCATCGCGCGCAGGGTCTGCTCCACATCGTCGCGCAAAGACATAATCCTATTCTCCGACCTGGCTCGCGCGCCAGCGCCAGTATCCTGGCACTTCACGCCGAAATGCCGCCGACGCAGCAGGGTCCGTCACACGCCAGCTCGGCGGCGAGACCAGCTTGTGTGGCATTGCATGATGCGTGGACTCCCAGACCTCGGCCAGAGCACCTCTTGGATCCTGATTCACGTGATGCATTTGCACCTTCTCATACGTGTCACCGATCCTTCGCATCGGAGCGAATCCAGCACGAGCGGCTTCAAGATTGCTCATACCATCGGGCCGGTTGAGCGCCCAGTCAATGTCTGCACGTTGCCAAACCGTTCGGTTCCACGGAGTAGATGTGCGCGAGAATTCACCAACCCGTCCTGGTGTTGGCGCCCATGTTGGTGTCCTGGCAACCATTCGCACAGGACTCTCCAGCGCGAGGATTGCCATCGGCACGGCCACCGCAGCCCGCGTGTAGGCAAACGCCTTGTCGCCGTAGGATCCGTCAACGCTGGCCGCACCTGCGGCCTGGAAAGATTCGCGCAGTTCGACGCCAGCTTGAGCAAGCCCGACAAGAGGATTCGCGCCAAGGCCCAAGGTCATGCCCGCCTCCGCAAACGCGGATGCTTCCGGCCCGAAGGTCATCTGGAAGCTGCGACCGTTGAGGGTTTCCGACGGCCAATCGGTCATGGGCATGTTGAGTTGGGCCTGGCCCCGGTCGACCGTCTCGCCGCCGTACGCGCGGTCGAAGCCCAAGTAGTACACGTCGTACGAGTTCACCTGGCGCAACGCGCCGCTCGACGAATCCTGATAGACGGTCGTGCCTTTGCCCAGTCTCCCATCCGGGTCCTGCCAAACCAGCGGGTTGTTCAGGCAGAAGGCGTATGGGTTGGAGCCGTCCGCGAAGCCCATCGGGTCGTGGGAAATGAACTGGCCCTGGACCGGATCGTAGTAGCGGGCGCCCCACCAGTAGTCGCCGCTGGGGTCGATGCGCTTGCCGCGATAATTCAAAACCTCATGGAGAGGCATGCCGGGGAGGAGCGAAGGCAGGATCTGGTCGGTGCGCAACCCGAAGGCGCTGTACTCGGCGATGTGTCCCCAGTTCAAGTGCGTGGCGTCGGGCATGTAGGCGACGATGTTTCCGAAAAGGTCGTGGAACGGTGAGAACGTTGCCGTCGGAGTGACGATGGCCTCAAGGCCGCCGATGCCTTGAAGTCCGCCGAAGATGCCGTCGAGATCCGGGCCGTAGACCTTCCATGTCCAGCCCTCGTTCTCGGGATCGACGAGGCGGGTCGCACCACCGCCATGCTCCCAGCCGCACCAGACGGCGATCTCCAGGAACTCCACTTCGGGATCGAAGACGGAATCGGTGACGACGGTGCTGTTCGCGTCAGGTGAGCCACCCAACACCGCTCGTTCAACCGTGCGGATGCGGCGGCCCAGGCCGTCATAGACGCACTCGAGATCAAAACCGTCGTTGGAACCGTCCCTCTGCGCGGCCTTTATCAGCCGTCCGCGCGCGTCCCAGGTGAAGGTCTGCGTGCGGTTGCCGTTTCCGATGCCAGACCACGCGCGTGTGGCCAGGTTGCCCATGGGGTCGTGATCCATGGTGATGGTCGGCTCGAGCCAGGACACGTTGAAGGTGTTGGTGGCCCATGCGGTGAAGTGGTCGCTGGGATGGGCGGCGGACGCGACCATCTGGTATCCGTTGCCCGCGCGCACGAGTTGCGGATGCGGCAGCCGCCACGAGCCGTCGTCGTCCCAGGCCTCGCGGATCGCGGCCTCGCCGAGGTTGACGCCGGCCAACGACGCCTTGACCCGGCCCGCGCCGAGGGCCTCGCCCGCGACGGTCACCGGGATCTTGTCGCCCAGGACCGCCGAGAAACCGATTCGCCCGAGCGCGTCGGGCAGATCGGACAAGTTCTTCCAGCCGTCAGACCAGTTCTGGCCATCATTGGAATAGATCCAGTCCG
>JADLBR010000330.1 GCA_020847615.1 Verrucomicrobiia bacterium | reverse complement strand
GCCGGGTGCTCGCCCTGGACGACAGCGACTGGGCCGTGGAGCGCCTCGTCGCGCTGCTCGGGCCAGACGGCGCCCGGAAGGCGGCGGTCAACGCGCTGCCGGTGGAAGATGGGTCCGTCGACATCATCACCGCACTGGATGTCATCGAGCACGTCGAGGACGACCGGGGTGCGGTGGCCGAGTTCCGGCGGGCGCTGCGGCCCGGCGGGTGGCTGGCCGTGACCGTTCCGGCCTGCCCTTTCCTGTGGAGTTCGTGGGACGAGGTCCTCGGCCACCATCGGCGCTACACCCAAGAAACCCTGGGCGCCTTGATGGCCGACGCCGGCTTCGACGTGGCCCGGATCGCGTACATCAATGTGCCGGCATTCCCCGCCATGGTTGCGGCGAGACTCGTGCGCCGCTGCGCCGGCGAGCCCTCGCGCTGGCGGTTCGAGGATTGGATTCCCCCGCGACCCCTCAATGCCCTCCTCGAGCGCCTCTTCGTGTGGACCGCATGCATGCCCCTCGTCCGCTTTCCCATCGGCGCCAGCCTGCTGGTGATCGCGCGGCGCGCATCGATACCATGACGTCGGGGCGCTCGACGAGTACCGATTTGTCAGCCTTTGGTGTCAATGTTGTTCATATAATGGACAGTGTTCATATTTGATGACACTCTGGGATCCTTGGTATCCAATTGGGCTTGATCCGTTCCATGGGTCATGTATCTAATTCAAAATTAGGATGATGCTGCGATCCAGCCAGTCCAAAATTGCAGAAAACGGACCACGGCGACCCCTGATCCCATTGGCACAGAAGTTGCCATAAGGACCGCGTGGTGCGCGTGCTGAAGAGGCGAGGGAAGCGAGGTCAGACGCTGATCGAATACGTCCTTCTCATTGCGCTGGTCGCGGTGGCGACCATCGGGGCGCTGGCGGCGTTTTCCGGCGGCGTTCAGAAGAGTTTTGGCGACAGCGACAGCGAATTGCAGAAGGCGTTCTCGGGCAACTGATCCGAGCGGGATCGGGATTTTGACTCGACTGCTGCCCCGGAGAGATCGCAGAAGTAGACGGACAGAAAGACAAGACGGAAAGGAATGGTGGCGGATATGAAGGCATTAGTTTTGAGGCGGAGCAAGGGCCAGACGCTCGTCGAGTACGCCCTGATCATCGCGCTGGTCTCGGTCCTCCTGATCGCGGCCCTGACGGCGCTCAAGGGCGGGATCTCGAATTCCTTTAACGGGGCGACCGCCCAGTTGAACCCCTCCTGAGGAGGGCGGGCCACCGGCGCGTGATGCGGATTTTATCGCGGGGACCAGGTTTTTGACAGCCGCGGGCCGTCGCGACATCCACGGAGAAGAAAACAGATAACAGCGATAGAGAGGAGGTGAGAAGATGAAAGCATTAGTTCTGAAGAACAGCAAGGGTCAGACGCTCGTTGAGTACGCCCTGATCATTGCGTTGGTTTCCGTCCTTTTGATTGCGGCGCTGACGGCGCTCAAGGGAGGCATTTCGAACTCCTTCAATGGCGCCACCGCACAGCTGAACGCTTCCTAAGTTCAGTGGCGGTTTTGCGCCGTTTGCTGCACGCAAACGTGCTGGCTCCAGGGGCGGCGGGGTGACCCGCCGCCCCCATTTTTTGCACTATCTGTGGGGGGCGTGGCCGGGTCCCACCACGACCTGTTGCGGTTTTGGAGTGTCAGGCTATGTCGACACTTTTTCCTGTTGCAAAGCCGGCTCTCTGTTGGTAAGTTGTTGATACTATGGGAAGATCGAGATCGACACTCCTCCTGCTCTTGGTGTCGGCGGCCCTGGCGGGGTTGGGGATCTGGCTGATGAACGACGTGATCGCCAAACGGACGCGGCAGGTGCAGGTGCCGCAGGCGCCCGAAGATCTGGTAAGCGTGGTTTTCACGGCCCGCGACATCCCGATGCGCACGGAGATCCGGACCGACATGCTCTCGGTGAGGCAGATTCCGCGCAAGGCGCTGACGACGATGGGCATCGAGGCGGACGTGTACTCGACGCCGGACGAGACCGCGGCGCTGTTCTCGAAGGTGCCGATGGTGTCGGACGAGATTTTGCGGCGGAGCAAGCTGACGACGCGCGAAGAGGCGACCGCACTGAGCTTCCGGGTGCCCGAGGGCAAGCGGGCGGTGACGGTGAGCATCGAGGAGGCCAAGGCGGTGGGCTACGCGATCGTGCCCGGGGACAGGGTGGACGTGATCGGGCTTTTTGAGGTGGAGGAACAGGGGCAGGACACGATCCAGCAGACCCAGACGGTGCTGCAGGACGTCGAGGTGCTGGAGATCAACGTGGGCAACACGCCCAACCAGCAGACCAGCACGCGGCCCGTGGCCACGCTGGCCGTGACGCCGGAACAGGCCGAGGTCCTGGTGCTGACGGAGCTTTCCGCGAGGATCCACTTCGCGCTGCGCAACTTCCGCGACACGGCCGAAGTCCAGTCCGACGGCACATCGATTTCGGAGGTCCTGGGCCGGACGGCGGCCCCGACCATCAGCGAGGTGCCCGCGCCCAAACAGGGGCCGACGATCGAGATCTTCAGCGGCGCCAACAAGACCAGTGTCTCGGTGCCCCGCTGACGAACCATGGAGACCATCATGAGCACGCCACGAAACGCACTGTCCGCCCGCCGCCTGGCGATGGGCCTGGGCTGCATACTCTTGGGGGCGCCCGCGGCCCCGGGCCAGCCGATGCCGGCCCCGCCGCCCCAGGCCGCGCTCCCCGCGCAACCGGTCATGGCGGCGGCCCAGCCGGGCCTGAAAGTGGAGGCGGCGGAGAAGCCGACCGAGATGTACGCGGTCGCGGAACCCGAGACGATCCAGATCTTCCTGGGCGAGTCGCACAAGATGAGCGTCGGGGGCGTGCAGCGGATCGTCATCTCCGACCCCGAGATCGTCGAGGTCGTTCCGGTGACCACCGAGATCCTGGTGCTCAACGCGAAGAAGCCGGGGACGACAATCATCACGCTCTTCGAGGCGTCGGTCGAGCGCCAGGTGCGGGTCCTGGTGGCCCACAACGACCTGGCGCTGGCCATGCGGGTCAAGGGGGCGATCGGCTACCCGAACGTCAACGTGCTGATCGCGGAAGAGAACATCATCCTGGAGGGCGAGGTCGAGGACCAGGACGAGCGCAATCGCGCGGTCTCGGTGGCCTCGGCGTTCCTGTCGGCGGTGCGCCCGTCGCAGGCGCAGACCCAGGGCGCCGCCAACGTCTACAACACCACGCAGTTCCCCGCGGGAGAT
>JADLBR010000329.1 GCA_020847615.1 Verrucomicrobiia bacterium | reverse complement strand
TTAGATGCGTGACCCCAACGGCAGGGCGACCAGATGACCCCAATGCGGCTGACGGGGGTGAATTTGTTCTTCTGCAAGCCCTTATTCGACGAAGATTTCTCGCTCGTTGGTGAGTCTGCCGTATTTGTTTTCACCAACCACCCACACCTGCACGAGTCCTGCCTGCCGAAGCAAGCCGGCGGGAACGGCTGCTTTTCCACAGCGGCGATCTTGCTCGGTAAGCCAGATGCTGTGGCGCTCGTGGGGGGGCTTGGGGTTGATGAGATGCACGACAATGACACTCAGGTTGCTGGCGGTGAATGTGATTTCCCACGGTTTGTCCCGCGTTGGCGCCACGGTGGGCAGGCTGACTCCCAGATCGCACGTGGAGAACTCACACGCCCGGCTGAGGGAACCATCACTCATCACGCAATGCGCCGTATAATCGCCGCAGACGGGAAGCGAGCGTTCGATGACGCCCCGGTCCTGCACGGCGATCTGTTCGACGACTACACCGTCACGCTTGATGACGAGGGATTTGACGCCTTTGGAGTCCTTGTCCATGACATTGAATCTTACGGGCTGGTCCCGGTAATACGGAACCCAGTCTCCGCGGTCGAGCAGCAGAACTTGATTGATGGCGGGTGTCGCGGAATCCTCGTCGTAGTTTGGAAACTGGAACGATTCCGCCTTGTTCTGCCCGCGCCAGGCATCAAAGTCGGTGATCCGATACAGTCTGCGGCTCCGGGATGAAATACGGGAATCGAAGTTCGAGGCGCTATAGAGGGTGTTTCGGGTGGTTGGCGGCGCGCTTTCCTCGACGCGGACGGCCGTTACGCGGTCTCCGTCTCGTTCAACCTCCGTGACGAGTTCCACGTGGGAGCCTGCACCGACCTTGGCGGGCGGCGTATAAATGACATCGCCCGGTTCGGCGGCCTGTGCCGATTGCGGCTCGATGAGAACGACGCCGTTGCGGGACTCCGGGCCGTGATGCGAGCTTCGATAGGGACTGGCGCACTGCAAGGCATAGCTGGTGAACGTCGAGCAAACCGTGCCGTAATAGGCCGCGGCGTTGGAAGCCCTGCCGGAGAGGTTCTCGGTGTACAGAACGCTGTGGGGATTTTCGACGGCGGCCAAGAACGTCTTCAGATAGATGTCGAAGCCGATGCACCGTCCCACCGCCTTGACGCTCGAATACGGCACTCCGGTGTACTCGGTCCCTTCCACGAAATAGCCGCCACGACGATTCGGCATTCTGGCGGCAACCGGTGTCCACTTTACTCCCGACAGGATGCGGGCATGCTTGACTGCCTCCTCCCGCCACGCAAGTGAACTCTTCTTCGTTTCATTGGCAAAAGTCGAACCTCGGAGGCAGACGGCTATCGCCATCGAAACAACTGCCACGCCAAAGCACGACCACTTCGCTTTCATCAGTAAACCGATAGGAATTTGGTTTTGGGGCCCGTGCGGCCAGATCTGGCCCCCGTAGCCATCCGTGGGGCTCCCAGCGCCGCCTGAACCGGTCCCACCACGAGAACTAGCGTAACAGGCGGGCCAGCGCCGCTCAAGCGGGATGCCGCGGACGCGCAAGCGGGTGCAACGACAAGACCCCTCCGCCAGTGTTTCCATCAGGGATCCGCGACCACGAGGTCCCGCAGACTCTGGATGGTCTCTTTGCCGTCCTCCAGTTCGGCGGCGACCGTGCACTTGCCCGGTTTGTCGGGCGCGCGGAACTTGAGCGTCACGACCTCGTGCCCCAGCGGCGCCACCTCGCACTTCGCCTTCGCCAGCGCCCGCTCCTGACCCTCGACCCGCAGCCGCACCTCGCCGCGCCACGCCTCCTGCCGGTCGTTGATGACATACACCTTGGCCTCCCGCTCGGAACCGGGCGCGACTTTCTCCTCCCAAAAATCCAGCATGAGACCCACGGGATTGAACGCCATCCGGACGTGCTTCTTGAAGTGGGGCTCGAACTCCAGCTTAGCCAGGTCGGCGAAATCGTCGCTGGTGGCGCCGCCCTCGGGACGCGGCTTGTCGCCGGGGCGGGAGTAGCCGAGGCCGCAGAAGTGTAAAACGCCCGCGGCCTTGCGGTGCGCGCGCCAGAATTCCGTCAGCGCCGCCACGCCGCGCGCATGAAACATGCGCCTTTGCTCGGCGGTGGCGTCGGGGCCGACGTGGGCGTCGTAGTTGTGCTTCGTCAGGCACGTCGGATTCCCGTCGCGCGTGATCCACAGCCAGTCGTACTCGTTGATGATGATCGGCACGTCGATGGCCTGCTGTTCCTTTTTGAGTTTCGGCTTCGGATCGACCTTGGGCATCTCCGAGAGCCTGAAGGGGGCCACGTTCGTCTTCCCGACCCAGCCGCGGCTGAACAGATAGGGGTGCGACTCGACGCAGTCGGTCGGACTTTGCGGCTCGGCCCAGCCATTCTCCCATGGCCGATTCGAGTAGTCCAGGTGCCGCACGGCCTGGAGCGCCAGTCCCGATTCCTTGATGCTGCTCTCGTTCTGGGCGTCCCAGATCACGACGCACGGATGGTTCCACCGCTCGCGCATCCAGGCGATATATTCCGGCACGATCTTCGCCGCCTCCAGTTTCTCCGGGTTCTCGCCCAGCGTCCAGATGGGGAACTCGTCCTGGATGAGGAAGCCCTCCTCGTCGGCGATGTCGTACCAGAGATCCGGCGGGAACCCGATGCAGTAGCGCAGCGTGTCCCAGTGCATCGTCTTGAACTGGCGGTGCAGCTTCCTCACCCACTCGCGATCCCACGGCCTGTTCCCGCGCAACGCGTCTTCGAAAAATCGATAGATGGTGACATTTGAGCCCACGAGGTAGCGCTGCTGCCCGTTGATCACGGCGCGCTTTGTCGCCGGATCGAAGCGGAATTCGCGCATGCCGAAGCGATCCTCTAGGGAATCGCCCGCTGTCTTGAGCCTCACCTTGTAGAGAAAGGGATCCTCCGGCCACCAGAGGCGACACCCCTCAATCGGCAGCGTGAGGTCCAGGACGCGGGTCTCGCCGGCCGCGAGGTCCAGGGCCGTCGCCGCGCCCTTGCCCGCGAGCTTGCCACCTGCTGCCTCGGCGATCTCCGCCTCGACGCGGCACGGGCCCGACACCGCGCCGCCCCGCAACTCCACCAGGAGCCGCACCCGCTTTCCATCGATATCGGGCACGCACTGCACGTTGGCGATGTGCGGCTGGCCGCAGAGGATCAGTTCGACCGAATCGTAGATTCCCGGGATGAATAGATATTTCTCGAAATCCCATCCGGTGGGCACGCCCTTGGGCAGGATCTCGCGATCCGCGCCGACGCGGATGACCACCTCGTTCTCCGCACCGGCCTTGAGGTGCGGGCGCACATCCCAATACGTCGGCGTGAAGCCGGGCGACTGCTCGCCCAGCGCCTTGCCGTTGATCCACACGCCCGTGCCGTAGCGCGCCTTGCGGATCTTGAGCGCCGCGAACTCGGGCAAAGCCTCCGGCGCCGCGAATGTTCTCCGGTACCAGAAGTACTTCCGCCGCTCGATCTTCTTCCCCACCTCCGCGAACGCCGGCTTTGCCATGTCCGCGAGCCCGGGCACCTGGGCCGCGGCGTCGTACGCCGTGGGCGGCGACTCGTCGCTCCCCTGTGCGATCTGCCACGTTCCGTCGAGCGCGATGACCGCACGCTCGCCCCGCGCCACGGGGGCGCACATGCAGACGCACGCGGCCGCAAGTCGACGGACATATCTCTTCGCACTCTCTCTTGTTCTCATAATGTCTCCCATTTGATCGTCCACTGTCCTGATCCCGGGTCGATTTCGATCACATCCCCCGCCCCGTGGGCCGCCGCGCCTTCCGCCGACGCGAACGAGGACCGTCCAAGCCGCGCCGGCACAGTCACGCGCCCGGGCGCCGGCCCATCGCCACGGCGAAACTTCAATCTCCATGCCCGGCCACCATCCGGCTCCAGGGCCAGGCTCACGCGCCCGAAGCGCGTCGGCGACGCCTCGATCGACCAGGGATCACCCCCGGCGAGTTCTGGCGAGCCGATCCCGGCGAGCAACCGCAACTCGTCCCCCACCTCGAACGCGAGCATGTGCCTCAGGTACAACACGCACATCGCGCTGGCCCAGTTGTGGGGCATGTCGCCCACGTACTTCGACACGAGCGAGCCGCGCAGCGGCTGCTCCTCTCGCCAGCAGTACAGCGGCGATGCGTGATTCAGAAAACCGGTGAAGGTGCGCCGCGCCAGGTCCGGCATGCCCGCCCACAGGTACACGTGCGCGACGAACGCCGCGTGATACGTCCACACGCCCTCGTGCGGGATCCATCCGGTCTCCGCCGGGATGTCCTCACGCGTCACGGCGCGCATCAGGGCTATGTGGCCATTGACCACGGGGTCGTCCCGATCGAACACGAGTCCCGGATAGATGGCGTGCGACAGCGCCCACTGAGCGCCCTGCGGGCGCAACCGCTCCCACGGGTCCGCCTCCTCCCACTGGGGATCCTCCCGCATCACCATCGGCAAAAAATCGAATCCGTCCGGGTGCCGCCGCATCTCGGCGCGCATCGCCTTGCCGCACGCATCACCCAACTCCGCCTGCAGCGTCACTGCCTCGTCGAAACCGTCCATCCCCAGCCTTTTCGCCGCCCCGACCAGTGCCTTCAGCCCCGCCAGCACCCAGAGGGTATTGGTAAACTCCGAACGCCAGCTCGCCACGCCGCCGTCGCAAAAGCCCCGCGCCAGTATCCCGTACTTGCCGTTTGCGCTGCCTTCGTCGCGCGCCACTTTCCGCAACCCGTCCAGGTATCGTACCGCCCGCAGCACATTCGGCTGCATTCGGCGGAAGTATCCCCAGTCGCCCGACAGTTCGGCCTGCCGCACGAGGCTGAAGATCGCGATGCCCGTATCTTTCCAATGCCCCTGCTTCACGGCGGCCACCACCGCGCCGTCCTCCTGCTGGCACGCCCACGTCGCCTCCAACCCCTGCTGCACCTCGCGGTCAAACCCCAGATACCTCGCGGCCTCCAGCAGGAAATTCCCGTCGACGACCCACAGCCCGCGATAGCACGTCGGCCCCACCTGAAAGGTGAGCCTTCCCTCCTTCTCCTCGCGCGCCTGCAGGATGTTGCGCGAGCACGCCGTCAAAAATTCCCCGTGGCGCCCCGCGATCCTCCAACCCATCGACCCACCGAACGGTCTCCACTGTTTCCAGAACGCGCGCGCCTCGGCCAGCAGCCCATCGTGATCGTCCAGCCCCGCGGCGAGTTGCGCGAATGTCTGCCCCGCCAGCGGCAGGCGGAAACACGCGCGCAGCGGCTTCTCGCGCGTCGCTTCGCCCGAGCATAGCGCGTAGTGGACCGCGAGGCCCGTGTTCTCCCGCCCCTGCCGCTGCCAGCGCTCGGCCGGCTCTCGGTCGCACGCCATGAAGGGCACCGGTTTGCCCTCCCTCTCGACCAACACCTCGATGCGGCCGGACTGTCCCTTCCGAATGTTGATCTTCTCGGCCGAACGGACCACGAACCCGGGCACCCCACGCAACGGAGCGTCTCCCATGGGCCGAATCTCCATCAGCACGTTATCGACGCGCCCTTCGCCCTCGCGGTTCGTCGCAAACGCGATCAGCCGGATCTCGGCCGAGGGCCGCCCGATCCGAGTGGTCACGATCGGTACCTCCGGAGCCTCCAGATCTTGCCCGACCACCTCGTCCGCCTCCATCCCGAGGCACGTAAACTCCACCTGCACCGGATGTGGCGCGTGCGGCCACTGCAGCGGCTTGCCGCTCAGGCGCAGTTCCCCTCGCTCGCCCACCAGGCTTTTGTGCGGGTCATCCGGAAAGCATATCGCCGTCTGCCACTGCGCCGGCGCATACCGGAAATCTACCGGGGGGGCATCTGCCGATCCCCCCGCTGATGGCCCATCGCTGGCCACGGTCCCCTTCGCCCCAGACCCGTGCGGCGCCAGCGCCGTCGCGATGGCGCCCAGCGCCCCGCCGCTGATAAATTTCCTCCGATGCATTTCCCGTGTGCTCATAAGCCCGGCGCCCCCAGTTGCTCGCGCAGCCGCGTGAGTTCATCCGACAAAGATCGGGCCACCGCCTCGGCGGCCGGCTCGGTGACGATG
>JADLBR010000328.1 GCA_020847615.1 Verrucomicrobiia bacterium | reverse complement strand
GCGAACAGGAGCATCCCCACGCCCACGTACTGGAACACCACGATGCGCGCCGAATCCACCCACGTGTAGTCCATCCCGAACAGGCTGGACCAGAGCAAACCCGAATGTGACGCCGAGAGAATATTGAAGGCCGCCCAAACCGTGAATCCCAAGAGGGCTGTCCTGTGGACCACCAGCAGGCCGATGAACGCGGCCGCGACGGTCCACCCCAGGAGCACCTGGATCAAAATTGCGCTGTCGTCAACGACATCCATAGCGGATCGAGGCCTAAACCTAAAATCGGCTCTTCAGGCAATTTAATGGGCAATCTGGAACTCAGGAAGGCAGGAAAGAAGGACTGGAGCGTATCCGTCTGGATGTCGCCGGCCAAACCCACACGCCTTCCTTTGGGAGGGACGCCGGCCCCGGCGTCCGCCATCCACCCGATCGCCGCCGTTGCCGTGGCCAGCGCGGCCCGCGAGGCCGCGGGCCCTCCCAGACATCACTTGACTGAACGCCATTCCGTTCCCAGCCCTTCCTGAGTTCGTGAGTTCCCGATGAAGCCCCCGAGCCTCCGTTTGGCCATCGTCCCGTCGACAGCCACTATTTTTCCGCAAGACACTAAAATTCGCATCTCACGGTCGTTCCCGCAAGGCCGCGGGGAGCGGCAACCCAAGCAATCGGGCGGCCCTGGGCACCCCCTCCTCGATCAGGAGAAAGCGGTAGGGCGTCGTATAGTGCCGGGCGATCCGGCCCTCCAACCCCCGCTCCTTCACGTAGTTGTAGGGGCCCCGCGGCAGCAGTGCCGCATCGGCGACTTGCGCCGTGAGGGCCGCATGAATCAGTTGATCGTTCACCGGTTCCGCCACCATGCCCAGCACCCTCTCCGCGATGGCGGGCTCGAAGAGTCCCCGCTCGATGCGACCCACCCCCGTATTGATGGGCAGCAAGGGCCTTAGGCCCAATCCATCCACGCCCTCCGCGGGCGGCACATCGAGAGCGTAGTTCCCGTCCTCCATCCACGCGGCCGCCGGTGATTCCTCGAACAACTCCAAGGGCGGGCCAAAGAACAGCACATCACAATCCAACGAAATCATCCATCGGGATGTGCCGAGGAGGTACGTGTCCACGGCCTTGATGGCCCAGGCGCTGCTCTCGCGCCAGCGCGCGAGCCTCGAGGGGCCCAGCAACTGCGGCATCACGCGCGCCATGGCCTCGTCATGGGAAACGACACGCGCGTCGGGAAACCTCTCGGCCAAGAGCCGCGCCGTACCCGGGCTCACCGTTGGATCCAGATGGAGGGTCACCGACAGCGGCGCCGGCGCGAAGTGGTGCAACGTGCGGAGCATCCAATGGGCCATGATCGCGTCCCTCTCCCGGACGACCGTGTGCACCGTGTGGGTCGCGTTTCCCGCGAACCTCACCGGCGGCAGGCGCACGACCTTCGGATAGACCAGCAGCCGCTGAAGCAGGGGCCACGTGCCCTGCCGGAGCGCGCGCTTGAAAAAGCGCCGGACCGCGAGACGGTCAAAATCTTTGCGTTTCATGGCGAAGCCGGGGCGGAGCCCCAGGCGCGAGGCACTAGGCACGAGGTACTAGGCTTACGGATTGAACCACGAATGGACACGAATGAACACGAATGGCTATCCGGGATCACTCGACACCTTATTTTCACCCACCTCCGTTGAGGCATATTCGTGTCGATTCGTGTTCATTCGTGGTTACCAATCCGGGACAATGTCCAATTCAAGGGCTCCGCTTCGTGGTTTCCCTTAGGACGGCAAGCAACTTCTCCGCCTGCCGGTCCAGATCGAACTCGCGCTCGACCCGAGCCCGTCCCCCCGCCACCAGCCGATCCCGCAGCGCCGCATCCCCGCACAGCGCCTCCAGCGCACTCGCCATCTGCGCGGGCGCGCAACGATCCACCAAAAGCCCCGAAACCCCATCCTCGACCACGTTGACCGCCCCGCCGCTGCGCGTCGCGATCACGGGGACCCCCGTCGCCATCGCCTCCGCAAGCACGAGGCCAAAGCCCTCTTCGTGCCGCGAGGCCAATACGAAGGCGTCGATACCCTCAAAAAAGTCCCGGGCATGCTCCATCCATCCGCAGAAACCCACCCGATCGTTCAGCCCGCGCTCCGAAACGAACGAGACCAAGTGGTTGTAATACGCGCCGCCCGGCTTCCCGCCGATGACCACCCGGAGACGCGGCACACGATCCCGCAACCGATCCAGGGCCTCCAACAAATCCAGGTGCCCCTTGCGGTCGTGCATCTGGCCCGCGATGCCCGCGATGAGAACGTCACCCGACCAGCCGAACTGCCGCACGAAGCGCTCCCCCCGCTTCTCGCGCTTTGGGAACTGCGCCAGATCGATCCCGTTGTGCACCACCGTCACCCGCGCCGGATCCAAGGGAAACTGGACCAGCCGATCCCGCACGTCCTCCGCGATCGTCACGAACCGCGTCACCGGCTGGCTCCAGACCCGGAAACTCGCGCGCTGGAATGGGATATTGGGCGGCGGATCGTGCATGTGGCACACCACCGGGATTCTCAACCACCTCAGCATCGGATGCAGCAGGATGAGCTCATGGTTATTGGCGGTATAAATGACATCGGGCCGGAACTGCCGCACCAGTCGCCAGAGGCACCCGTACAACTGCGGCGCGCGATAGGCACACTCCAGCGTCATCCGCAAGTTCTCCGGATCCAATTTTCTGGAGAACATCCCCAACCAAGAGGTCGTGTGGGGAATCGACATCGCCACCAGCCGCCGAGGAAATTCCCCATCGTTCCATCGCGTGATCAGGAAGTGGCAATCCGCCCACTCCCGCAACCGCGAAAAGAAATCCAGGGTCACCACCTGCAGGCCAAAGACGTACGGCGTCGGCACCACTGCCAGCACCCGCAGCCGATTCAAATTTGAAGCTTCGCTCATGCTTTTGAAGGAGCAGCTAGTAACGAGCGACTAGCCACCATGCATGTCACCCCTCGTCCCTCGCCGCG
>JADLBR010000327.1 GCA_020847615.1 Verrucomicrobiia bacterium | reverse complement strand
TTCAAGGCGCTGGATCTGAGGCACCCGACCAGCGTCGAGGCCTGCTCGACCAAGATGTTCCCGGAGGTGTACCCGCTCGGGGTGATCGCCCGCTTCGAGTTCCCGGCGCGCGGCGAGCGCCCACCGGTGAAGCTGAACTGGTACGACGGCGGTCTGCTGCCCCCGTTGCCCGCGGAGATGGAGCCCCGGCCCAATCGGGGCTACGAGACCATCTATGTTGGCGACAAGGGGACCATCTACGGGCACCGCATCATCCCGGAGACGAAGATGAAAGCCTACGGGCGACCGCCGAAAACCCTGCCGCGCTCCCCGGGGCACTACAAAGAGTTCGTGGATGCCTGCCGCGGGGGGCAGCCGGCGGGCGCCAACTTCCCCGACCACGCCGGCGTCCTCACCGAGACCTGCATGCTCGGCAACGTGGCGCTGCGGGCGGGCAAAAAGTTGCTTTGGGATGGGCCGGCCATGAAGATCACCAACGACGAGGAAGCCAACAAGCTCCTGCACCGCGAGTATCGCGCGGGGTGGGGGATATAGGGCGACGCGGCCCGTGCGGGCCTCCGCATGCGCGCGGCACATCGCCGCGGCCTTCTGGATGGAGGACGGACGATGCGACAGATGACATGCCATGGACTGAGCCTCGCGCTGGGGGCGTTCGCCCTCATCGCGACCCCGGCGCCCGGGGCGGAACCTTCCGGCGGCCTCCTGAACCTGGGATTGTTGGACGTGACGGGGGAGCCGTACGCCGCCGACCCCACTGGCTCGACCGATTCCACCAAGGCGATCCAGCGCGCGGTGAACGACGCGCGGGACAAGCGGCTGGTCTGCTTTTTCCCGGAGGGGACTTATCTCATCTCGGACACGATCTCCTGCGAGCAGCAGGTGAAGAAGTTGGACCGGCCGAGGCAGACCGACGGCAAGACGCAGCACTACTGGGACGTGCCGCAGAACATCGTCATGTTTGGTTCGACGAAGGGCAAGCGGCCGATCCTGAAGTTATCGAAGGATGCCGAGGGGTTCTCGGATCCCGCCAGGCCCAAGATCGCGGTCTGGATCTGGGCACAGACGCGCGACGACGCCCCGGGCAAGCAGGAGCCCGAATGGGGCAAGGAGCAGCCCAACATTTCCTTCGGCCATTTCTTCAAAGGCATCGACATCGACGTGCGCGGGCATCCGGGCGCGATCGGCATCCGGCATTCGGGATCGCAAGGCTCCGCCCTGTTGGATTGCACCATCTTGGCCGACGGCGCCTATGCCGGGATGAACAACTGCTGCGGGCAGGGCGGCGGCACCTACAACATCGAGGTCATCGGCGGGCGGCACGGGATCGTGATCGAACCGAGCAGCCGTTTCCCCCTGCTCGCGTCGTGCGCATTCAAAGGGCAGACCGAATCGGCGATCCGCTACGCCAAGGGCGGTTCGCAGGTGCCGACGCTTTTGGTGGGGTGCTCGATCGAACCCGCCGGCCCCGTGGCGATCGATCTCGCCGGGGAGCGGTCGTACGCGGGCATCAGCATGGTGGATTGCGCGGTCGCCATGCGCGCGGGCGGGGTCGTCGCCAAGACGTCGCGGAAGGAGAACATCTACCTCGAGAGCACGATGGTCCGGGGCGCGTCGGCTATCTGTCCGCAGGGGGGCAGACTCCCCGGCGGCGGGTGGGCGCTCGTCGAGCGCTACTCGTCATGCGCCGACCCGGCGGTGGATCTTCTGAACGGTGTCGAATCAACGGACGAGATACTTGTTTGCAAGCCCGCGCCCGCCGCGCCGGACCGTGACGCCATGCGCTCCCGGCACTACCGCGCGCTGCCGTCATTCGAGGACAAGGACGCGGTGGATATTCGGACGCTCGGGGCCCGGGGCGATGGGACGACCGACGACACGAAGGCTTTCGAGGTTGCGATCCGGGCTCACGACAAGATCTTTGTCCCCAAGGGCACCTATCACCTCTCCGGGACACTGGCCCTGGGGCCAAAAACGCAGCTCTTTGGGTTGTCGCCCGGCCACAGCGTGCTGGGTGGTCGCGAGACTGGCGGGGAGAAGCGCGGGCGGAGGGCCGGCGACGAAGTCCCGTTCGTGCTCGCCACGGCCGACGATGCCCGCGCCGCGCCGTGCCTCTCCATGCTCCGGATGCAGGGGCGCGTGGATTGGCGGTCGGGCCAGGGCTCCATTTTCCTCGCGCCGGCGCCGGTCGCTTTCTCGGGCCACGCCGGTGGCCGGATCTACGGGATGATGGCCCGGGGTGGCCCGCTGGTCCTCAAAGGGCTCCGAGAACCCCTGTCATTCTACGCGTTGAACGTCGAGCGAAAGGGGACCAACCCGCAGTCCGAGATTGCCGACTGCGCCCATGTCCGGGTGTACTATTTCAAGGTCGAGGCCGGCACGATCAACCGTCCCGATGGCGGGGACGGCAACACGCCGTGCAGGATCTCGGGTTCCACCGACGTGCGGGTCTACTGCAACTACGGCGTCGTGCGAAAACTCGGGAACCGCCCCATGCTGGAGGTGGTGGACTCCCGCGACGTGGTCGTGTCGATGCTCAAGACCCTGAACCCCGGAGCCTATCCCCACATTGTCGACAGCTCCGGCTCGACCCGCGTCGTCCTGCCGTCCTCGAAGCCATGCGCGCTCTTCGTGCGGGAATAGAGGGGTGCCATGCCGGGAGCATTCCGAAGAGCCATGGGCCGAATAACGTAAACAGACCAGGAGAGAAACGACGCGCCGCGGCGTCGGCTGGGCGGCGACGGGCGGCCTGCCGGTGCCCGGAACGACGCGATAGGGTCAATAGAACATGAGAGTCCCGATGCGAAACAGTCAGATGACGATCGCCGTCGCTTCGGCGTTGGCCCTGGCCCTCGCCACCCATCGCGCCTGTTCCGCCGATCCCGCGACGGAGGGGGAGTGCGTTCTAGAGAGCGCGTCAACGCGCGTCGCCCTGCGGGGCAACCGCATCGTCTCACTTCTGGACAAGGGCCGCTCCCTCGAGCATGCGTCGGACGACGCGGAAGGCGCGCCCGGCCTGTTTCGCGTCCAGTGGGTCAAAGGGATACAGCCCGCGGGCGAACTCGATGCGACCGAGATGACTTCGCGCGTCACGCGCCGCGCGGCCAACGAACTCGAGCTCGAATTCGAGCACCCGACGGCATCCATCCGCGCCCGGATCGCGCTGGCGAAAACCCCCGGCGAGATCGAATGTTCCCTCACGGTCGCGCCGCGGGGCGGCGCACTGTCGGTGGGCCGCGTCGATTTCCCGGTGATCCGGACGCCGAACGCGGCCGCGGGGGAGGAGAAGGACTGCCTGCTCCCCTACCGGGAAGGGAGGCTGACTCCGCTGAGCCTTCCGTTGTCGGATGAACAAAAATCCGATTTCTTCACGTACCCGAAGCTCCTCTTCGCCCAGATGATCGCGTGCCTTGGCTCAAAGGGCGGGTTCCTTCTCTGGACCGATGACCCGAAAGGCCACACCAAGGAGTTCGGACGCGACCATGAGAAAG
>JADLBR010000326.1 GCA_020847615.1 Verrucomicrobiia bacterium | reverse complement strand
AGGCGGGCAGGTCGCCTGCGTCTACGGCCCTGAGCGCACGGGGGCAGACAGGGATGTCGGCCTCTCGCGGACGGGCTGCGAATTTTCGAGCTAGATCCTGTGCCCCGTCAAGCGGGGCACCGCCGGGGACGAAAATGTAGCCGAACGCGCCAGCGTTTGGCCGACGGCCCTGGTGGCGCGGGCCAAACGCTTACGCGTTCGGCTACGGGAATTTTCGAGTCAGCGCGGCAGGCCGAAACGGATGTGCTGCCCGTCGGTATAGAAGTCGCGGATGTCGCGGCAGCCGGGCACCCGGCCGGCGCGCATCCGCCTGTCGATTTCGAGGAACAGATCGCCGGAGGGAATCATGTGCAGCCGGCCCGCGCGCCATAGCTCCGGGAAACAATAGACCGATCCCCAGGATTGCCATCCATGAACGTCTGCGTGAGACGACCAGCGCCACAAGGTTGAGAAGGGCCATGACCAGCAGCGGCAGATAGATCATGAGGTTGCGCCCGAAGATCGCGGAATGGGACGTGGGCGGGTCGATCTCGATCGGGGCGATACCGCCGAGGATTCCGGCAATCGAGAGGAGCATGAGGAGGATGTCGGTATTCGATTTGATGGATGGCGGTAGGGATGGTGTTTGTGTGTTTAATCGCGGTTGATCTGATTCGGCACGGGCAAGGGTTGGCCCGTCGCTTTCACCATCGGCATCGGCGCGCGATGTTCGAGGAGGATCGCGGACAGGAGTGCCCGTGTCACATCCAGCTACTTTGAGCAAGGTCGGAAACCAATCGTAGATGATGACGGGCGCCTCGTTCACCGTCGCCGCTTTCGCCACACCGGGCCAGCGCACCAGCAACGGCACGCGGATGCCGCCTTCGTGATGCGCGCCTTTCCCGCTGCCGAGCGGCGCGTTGTGCGTGTGCGGCGGGTCCATGGTGCGGTATTTGTGGCTGACGGCGCCGTTGTCGCTGGTGAAGACGACGAGCGTCTGGCCCGCGATCCCAAGTTCGTCGAGCAGGCCGAGGAGGTCGCCGACGCTCTTGTCCATGCCATCGATCAGCGAGGCGTACGCGGCCTCCGTCTCGTCGAGCCCGGCGGCGCGATACTGCGGCGCGAAGCGTTCATCCGGCTCGATCGGCGTGTGCGGCGCATAATGCGCGAAGTAGCAGAAAAACGGCTGTCCGTCGGCGACGGCGGATCGGATCTCGCGCTTCGCTTCCAGCGTGAGCGCCTCGGTGAGATGGATGTCCTGCCCGAAATAGTGATCGAGATCCCAGGCGCGCCAGGGACCGTTCGGATTCGCTTTGGCACCGAAGTCTTTCAGCCCCGAATAACTCCCGCAGCCGCCCGCATCGCGTCCGCCGATGCGCACGTCGAAACCGAACACCTTTGGATCGGCTCCCGGCGTGCCCGCCGCGCCGAAGTGGCCTTTGCCAAAGTGCATCGTGCGATAGCCGGCTCTTTTCAGCAGTGCGGGAAGCGTCGGTGCCTCCACCGAATGCGGCAGGCCAGTGCCAGCGGGTTGCAGGCCGTTCCAGTTCCACGCGGCGTGGCTCAGCGTCGGATGCGGCAGGTCGGGCGTCGGTTTGTCGCCGGTGATGTGCGTCCATTGCGTCACGCCGTGCCTCACCGCGTTTTGTCCGGTGAGAAAATTCACCCGCGTCGGCGAGCAGACCGCGCAGGAATAGGCCTGGGTGAACTTCACGCCTTCGCGAGCCAGCCGCTCCAGCGCGGGCGTGTGGAAGCGGTCGTTGAACTTCGTGCGCCCTTTCGCAAAAGCCACGCTCGTGTCCTGCCAGCCCATGTCGTCGGCGAGGACGAAGAGGAGGTTGGGGCGCTCCGCAGCGGCGGAGAACCCTGACAGAATGAGAAGAAGAATTGCCAGCCGGATCATTTCACCAAGAAAGGAAAGTTTGCGGAGGCCACATTGCCCTGTCCGTCGCGGACGTACACGAAGAGACGCCAGGGGCCGGGTTGCGCGGGAGCTTTGAAAGGGATCGTCGCGCCGGAGGCATCGGGCAGCAGTGTCTTGGCGAGGCCGGCGTAAGCATCGCCGCCCTCGGTGGTGTCGGCGACGATTTCCCAGGAGTATGCCAGCGCATCGCCTTCCGCGTCCTTCACCGTCACGGCGGCTTCGTGGATTGAGTCAGGACTGACTTCCACGCTTTCGCTTGAGCGTTCGCCGTTGATCGTCATCGGTGAAATCTGCGGCGCGCGGTTGGCGGGCCACTGGCCGGTCCAGATGTGTTGCAGGGCGTTGGCGGTTTCGAGGCGCTCGCCAGAGTCGAGGTAGAAGCTATACCAGGTCGGCGTGCGCCAGGGGGCCTGCTGCCAGAAGAAGGCGTAGGAGCCGAGACAGCGCGCCTCGTCCTTCAGAATGGGCTCGCGATAACGCCGGATCATCAGTTCGGCGACCTCCGACGTGGTGGCCTCGATCGGCGCGCCCCATTTCGTCTTCTTCACCTGCCACGAGCCGTCGTTGCCCCATTCGGTGATGAGGTAGGGCTTGGTCCAGCCATCGCGCGCGAGCCAGCCCGGCACCTCGGCGATATCGCGATAGGAATTGATGCCGATGAGATCGAGGTCGGGACAGCGCCCGATGATGGCCTTGATGTCGCCCCGGCGGAGCGAGGCGGTGCCGATGACGGTCATCGCCGGATGATGCGGATCGAGTTCGCGGATCATCTTCGCGATGTCGTTGACAGCGTTCCACACCTTGAGGTTGGTGAAGGTATTGTCCGCCACATTGCCGTGCGACAATTCATTGCCGACGCCCCAGATGAGCGTGGCGGGACTGTCCTTGTGGCGCATGACGATGGCCCTGGCCTCCTCGAACTGCTTCCGCACGGCCGCCTCGTCGTCGTAGTCGAAACCCTCGCGCTGCTTCTTCATCGGGATGCCGATGGTGACGGTGAGCCCGAGCCGCTCCGCTGCCGCGACGAGGGCGTCGAGTCGGTTGCCACCGATGCGAATGGAGTTGCCTCCGTGCGCGGCCACGGTGGAGAGCGGATAGGCTCTGTTTTCCGGCGGAGCCCAGTAGACCGCACCTTTCACGAAGAAGGGTTCCCCATCCCGCAGAAGTTGGAACCCCTCCGGACCCCGGCGGATCTCGACGTGGCTGGGCTCGCCGCCGACGGCGACCGCAAAGGCAGTGAGCACCGAGAGCAGGCTCAATAGGATCTGAATTCTTGGCTTCATCTCCGGGAATTAGCCGGATTTCCCCAAATCCCACTGGGCTTTGGACCCTCTCTCGGGACAGTGCATGGGAAAGCTTCGCATGCGTCGTAGCCGCCGACGTGAGGAGGCGGTGCTCCCATGTGGCGCGCATCCGCGGTTTGAAGTTTCAGAGGAATCTGTCGGACAAAGTCCGACAGATTCCTCGGGTTTGGCCCTTTTGAGGTCATGCGGCGGCAAGGAATAGGGCGGAAGCCAGGTCGGGCTGGAGTTTTTGGGGCGTCTGGGCTGGGGAGT
>JADLBR010000325.1 GCA_020847615.1 Verrucomicrobiia bacterium | reverse complement strand
GGGACCACCGCTACCTCCTTCACCTCCTGAGGCCAGAATAAGATGCGTCTGCCCTGGGACTTCGCCAAGTCCGATCAGGCTGACCTCGAACTTCAAAGCTGGGGACACTTCGATGTGTGTCACAACATACACGGCATCCACAGGTTATGTGGACACCGCCTGAAGGCGGCACTACGAGCCCAAGACCACGGGAATGTTCGTAGTGGTGCCTTTAGGCACTCCGCGACTGACTTGAAAATAGCCGCAGCGCATCCCTTAGCCGAACGCGCAAGCGTTTGGCCGCCACTGGCCCGAGACGATCGGCTGCATTTTGGGCTCCGGCGGCGCCCAGCCGCGGCGTGGCATGGAATCGCGGTCAGACCCTTGGCCATGTGCCCGGCCGCGACGACGACGGCCATCGGACCCCACCGGATCAGCGCGCGCACGGGACCAAATCGCAGCAGATCGATCCCCGCGGACCCTACCCGATGTTTCTCGAGATCACCGCCGCGAATTCCGCCATGGTGAAGGGCTTGCCCAGGCTATCCGAGAACCCGTGCTCGCGCGGACTCGCGAGCACCGGGTCTTCCGCATATCCGCTCACGACCACCGCGGGAACTTGCGGGTCCATTTTCCGGATCTCGAGGATGGCGTCCTTGCCCCCCATGCCCCTGGGTATCATCAGGTCGAAGATGACCATCCGAAAGGGGCGACTCGCCCCGAGCGCCTCCCGATAAGCCCGGATCGCCTCCTCGCCATCGCGGGTGGAAACGCACTCGTAGCCCAGTCGCTCAAGCATCTTGCCGAGGGTGTCCCGGATGCCCGCGTCATCCTCCATCAGCAAGATCCTCGCCCCGGCCCCGCGCCCCGGGGCGGGGGGCCCCGCCGACGAAAGCGCGGGTTTCGAGGCGGCGGGCAAGTACACGTGGAACGTGCTGCCCTTCCCGGGCTCCGACTCGACATCGATGCAACCCCCGTGCCTCTCGATGATCGAGTGGCACGTCGCGAGGCCGAGGCCGCTGCCCTTATGCTTCGTCGTGAAGAAGGGGTCGAAGATCCTCGCGAGGATCGCCTTGGGCATCCCGACCCCGCTGTCCTGAAACGACAGCCTCACGTACCTGCCCGCGGAAAGCGCCCCGTGCTCGTTCTTGTCCAGCACGCAGTTCGCCGCCCTGACCCGGATGTGGCCCCCGGCGGGCATCGCCTGCAGCGCGTTGATCACGAGGTTATCCACGACCTGGCCCATCTGGTTCTTGTCGTAGCCACACCACCAGAGCCCCGGATCCACCTCGAAACTGCACGCGGTGCCCGAACCGCCCAACGCGAATCGCGCGGCCTGCTCCACGAAGGGAAAGAGCGGCTCCGACCTCCGGATGGGGGCGCCCCCTTTCGCGAACGTCAGCAACTGCTTCGTCAGGGCGCGCGCCCGGCTCATCGTGTCCAGGGCCGCCCGCAGATACTCCGCCACCTCGCGATCCGCCGATGTCCCCAGCGCCAACTCGACGTGGCTGAAGATGTTCCCCAGCAGATTATTGAAATCGTGGGCGATGCCGCCGGCCAGGATGCCCAGCGACTCGAGTTTCTGCGTCCGCTGCACCGCCTCGGCCAACCGGATCTTCTCGGTCACGTCGCCGAATGCGAGCACCGCGCCGATCACGCGGTGGTCCCCGTCGACGATCGGGGCGCCGCTCCCCGAGATGATCCGCCTCGCGCCATCCCGCGCCACGAGCAACGCGCGCTCCTCGATCTCCACCGTCTCGTTCTCCAACAGCGCCCGCCGCACCGGATCCCGCAAGGGTTCCCCCGTCGACTCGTTGACCAGGACGAAGACCGACGGCAGCGCCTTGCCCTCGGCCTCGGCCTGCGACCACCCGGTGAGTTCCTCCGCCACCCGGTTCATGATCGCGATGCGCCCGTCCGTATCCGTGGCAATCACCCCGTCCGCGATGCTCCGCAGGGTGACCGCGAGCCGCTCCCTCTCGTCGCGCAGCCGGATCTCCGCCTGCTTCTGCTCCGTGATGTCCAGCTCGATCCCGTCCCATATGAGGTTTCCGTCCCGGTCCTCGCGCGGCACCGACACGAATCGGCGCCAGCGGACCTCGCCCGAGGGGAGCCTCACCCTCACCTCTATCCCGAATCGCGTCCGGGTCCGGGCCGCGCGCGCCTCCGCTTCGGCCACCGCGGCGCGATCCTCTTCGCAGACCTGGCCATACACCAGCGCGGGATCCCTCAGCGCGTCCCCCAGCCTGATGCCGTGCAACCGCTCGACGGCCGGACTGAGATACGTGAACCGTCGCTCCAGCCCATCCGGCCCGCTGTTGATCTGGTACAGCATCCCGTCCGCGAGGTTCTCGCTCAGGAACCGCAGTTGCCCGATGCTGTCGTGGCCGGCGCGCGCGCCGGACCCCTTCCTCCGGGAGACCCCGGATGTCTTGCGGCGACGGGACGGATTCGTGCCCATGGGATGCCCTCGCCCAAATCACTATGCGCGACGCGCGCCGCCGATCATCCCGAAACACTGCCAAACATCGCCCCGGCGGACAAGATATTGCGCTGGGCCGAAGGCCCCCGCGCAATCACTGCGCCCATCCCGCCCCCCGCACATCGTCAAAACTCGGGCCAAAAATCGCCCATATGAAGGCAATTTAACTGCATATTAATTCCTCTGATGCGTGTCGCGCCACCGTTCCGCCCACGATCTTGCGCCTGGTGCAAATACCCCATTGCGCCGTCATTGCTATTAGGTATCTTCCGGCAGATTGAACGTTATCTAATGCGACTCAACCTCTGGCAGATTGGTTTGGCGTGGGCGGCCCTTTGGGTGGCCGCGCCCTGCGGCGCCCTGGACGAGGACGGCGACGGGATGGGCGACGTGTGGGCGCTGCGGCACGGGATGACGGGGGCGTCGCCCGGCCAGGACATCGACGGCGACGGGATGTCGAACGGCGACGAGTCCCGGGCGGGGACCGACCCGAGGAACCCGCGGTCGCGTTTCGATCTGGAGGATTTCGGGAAGCGCGGAGCGCGCATGTCGTTCACCTTCGGCACGGAGGCCGGGAAGGCATACCGGATACTCTTCAGCGCGGACCTAAGGTCCACGAATTGGGCGCCGATCGGCGGGACGGTGATGGGCGTGGGCGGGCCGATGACGACGGAGGTCACGCTGCCCGGAGGGGGCATGGGCTTCTGCAAGGTCGAGGTGATCGACGCGGACACCGACGGCGACGGGGTCCCGGACTGGGACGAGCGGCAGATGTTCGGGTTCCGGCACGACTCGGGCGATTCATTCGGCACGGGGCTCACGAACAACGATCTGGCGGCGATGCGGGAACTGCTCGGCGCGATGCGCTCCAACCTCGTGTCGGCGAGCGTGCTGGCGCCGGACGCGTTCGAGGAGGGGGACGTGCCGGGGCGCGTTCGCGTGACGCGGGCCACATCGACGCAATATCCCCTCACGCTCTTCTATTCGCTGCAGGGCGACGCCGATCCCCGCCGCGGCGCGGCCGGGCCGTCCGATTACGCGATCCGCGACGGCGCCTCAAACCTGCTGGCCGGAAAACTCGTCATTCCGGCCGGCGCCAGTTCGGCGGACCTCCTGGTCGATCCGGACCCGGACTCGGCCGACGAGGTGCCGGAGACGCTGGGCGTCGCTTTCTCCGGACTCGGAGGGACCCACATCACGCGCGTCAAGGACGCCACCACCGACCCCGCGAACAGCCGCCTGTTCGTCGCGTACCTCACGCCCGTCGCGGGCGCGCAGAGCTCGGCCTCCGGCATCGCCACGGTCCGCCTCCAGGGCGACAACGCCGTGGGCCTGGTCAACATCACGTTCTCGGGCCTGACCTCTCCCCAATCCTCGACCCAGATCCGGATCAAGAACCCGATCACCGGCCCCGACATCGAGAGCGTCCCCCGCGGCCAAGTGACGGATCACGCGTGGGACGTCACGGCGGCCCAGTTCCTCGTCACCGATCAGGCGGTGCTCGACGCGCTGCTGGCCGGCCAGCTCTACCTCCAGATCAACACCGGCGACTACCCCGACGGCGAGATACGCGGCGACTTCGTGGCGGCCACCGGCTCGACCGAACTCCAGGTCCCGCCACCGCCCCCGGCCATACCGCAACTCGTCGGCGACGCGCTGGACGCCGACATCGCGCGCTTTCTCACGCAGGCCACCTTCGGCCCCACGCCGGCCCTCATGGCCGAGCTGCGCGCGCTGGTGAGCTCGAACGGCGGGGACCGCATCGCCGCCTACGGCCAGTGGATCGACGCGCAGTTGGCGGCGCCCTACGCGTCCCTCGAACCCTACCTCGTGGCCACCTGCGAGCAGGACGAGACCATCTACTTCGACCCCGTCAGCCCCTTCTACAACACCAACCAGAACCGCCAGGGCCTCGCGGCGAGCAACCTCCGCCATGGCTGGTGGCTCAACGCCCTCCACTCCAGTGCCCAGCTCCGCGAGCGCGCCGCATTCGCGCTGAGCGAGATCTTCGTCATCTCCACGCTGGACTCGGTCGTCTATAATTACAGCCGCGGCGCCGCCAACTATTACGACATGATCAAGCGGGACGCCTTCGGGCCGTTCGTCGCGCTGCTCGCCGACGTCTCCAGGCACCCCATCATGGGCCAGTACCTCTCGCACCTCCAGAACCAGATGGAGATCCGCGACACCAACGGCACCGTGATCGTCTCCCCGGACGAGAACTACGCGCGCGAGGTCATGCAGCTCTTCTCCATCGGACTGGTCGAGCTGCTGCCCGACGGCTCGCTCAAACTCGGCCCGGATAGCCTCCCGATCCCCACCTACGACCAGACCGACATCACGGAGCTGGCGCGCGTCTTCACCGGCTGGTCCTTCTCGAAATACAACAGCCCCTCGTCCTCGACCAACGTCGCCAACAACGGCTCCTTCGGGCGCGGCTTCGGCAGCGCGACGTTCCGCTACATGTCGCAGTGGACCAATCCGATGAAGTGCTTCGAGGACAACGGGCTCGCGACCAACAACGTCGGCTACGTCCGCTACCACGACAACCGCGCCAAGACCGTCCTGGGGACCGCGTTCCCCGCCGGGCGCACCGGCCCGGAGGAACTGGACGCGGCCATGGCCCTGCTCGCCGACCACCCGAACACCGCCCCCTTCATCGCGCGCCGCCTGATCCAGCGGCTCGTCACCTCCAACCCGTCGGCCGGGTACATCTACCGCGCCGCCTCCGCGTTCAGCGCCTCCGGGGGCAACCTGGGACAGGTCATCCGCGCCATCCTGCTCGACTACGAGGCCCGCGCGCTGGAGCCCACCGGCGCCGTCGGCTACGGCAAGAAGCGGGAACCCATCGTGCAGTACGTCGGGCTGGCCCGCGGCCTCGGGGCAAAGTCGCTGCTCCTGCTCTCGGACCTGAGCGCCCACGGCTATCCCACCAACGAGCTGTCGGTCTTCCCGCCCGGCACCACCCGCGTGCGCGTCGGTGGGACCACCGGCAACCTCACCCAGAACCCGCTGGAGCCCCCGAGCGTCTTCAACTGGTTCCTGCCCGACTTCACCATCAACGGCCCGATCGCCGCGGCGGGCATGGTCGCCCCCGAGTTCCAGACGGCCACCGAGAGCTCGGTCTTCAACACCATCAACTACTTCCACGGCCTGACGCGGAATTCGTCGGGCCAGGGCGGCACCGCCCTGCCCAACCAGTACGGCGCGCCCTATTTCTACCCGTCGAACGCCCAGAACCTCGCGTGGAACAAGACATCGACGAACTCCTCGCCCGGGGTCGCCTACATGTCCATCATGGACCAGAATGGCGACGGCACCGTCAATTCCTCGGGCGACCCCGGCACCTTTAACAACCGGGCCAAGATCTACGAGGCCAGCGTGAAACTCGTCGACCACCTGGATCTCCTGCTCGCCGCCGGACGACTCAGGCGCGAGTTTGCCGGCGCGCCGGCCCCCAACCCCCGCCAACTGATCATCGCGGCGGTCACGAACACCTCGACCTTCTACGACGACGACAACAACAACACCACCAACCAGGCCCTCGTGCTCCGCTACCGCATGGAGAACGCCGCCTACCTGATCTCGATCTCGCCACAGGGCACCATCCAGAAATGAAGAGGCACCAGAAAGAGGAACGGGCCACCCGGCGGGAGTTCGTCCGGCAGTCGGCGTGCGCCGCGCTCGGCGTCACGGGTCTGGTCAATACCCTGGCCCAATTGCGGCTGATCACCGCCGCGATGGCGCAATCGACGCCCGGCGACTACAAGGCGCTGGTCTGCCTGTTCCTCAACGGCGGCAACGACTCGAACAACCTGCTGGTGCCCTCCGGGGACCCGGCGACCGATTCCCTCCGCTACGACTACCAGACGGCGCGCGGCATCCTCGCGCTGGACCGCTCGCTGCTCGCCCCCTTGACCGTCCCGCCGACGACCGACTGCTTCGACCAGTACCATGGCGGCATCGTGCATCCCCTGGGCGTCCACCCCAGCGCCGCGAAACTCGCGACGCTCTTCAACTCGGGGGAACTGGCCTTCGTCTCCAACGTCGGCACCCTCGCCTACCCGATCCCCACCCGAACCCACTATATTAACAACCTCGTGCCGGTCCCCCCGCAGCTGTTCTCGCACTCCGACCAGCAGGTGCAGTGGCAGTCGTCGATACCCGACAGGCCGTTCACCTCCGGATGGGGCGGGCGCGCCGCCGACCTCCTGAACTCTTCGTACAACGCGCCCGGCTCCAAGGTCTCGATGTCCATCTCCCTCGCGGGGATCAACTCCTTCCAGATCGGGACCACCGGCGAGGTGCAGCAGTATGTCGTGGGCACCGGCGGCGCGACGTCGCTCTCGGGCTACGGCGCGAACTACTCCAGCGCGCTCGCGACGAATAGCACCTGGCAGAACCCGGTCTACCTCTCCGGCGACGCCGGCACGCGGCTCAGGGCCTTCGAGAGCATCGTGAAACTCGCGCACGAGAACCTGCTGGAAAACGAGTACAACCAGATCATCACCCGCTCGCGCCTCGCGGAGGGCGTCATCGGCGCCGCGCTCACCGAGGCCGCCGCCACCGGGGTCGACTTCGACGGCATATTCAACACCGGTTTCAACGTCGGAGGCGGAGGCACGGTGACCTCGCTGGGTCTCCAGATGAAGATGATCGCGCGCCTGATAGGCGGCCGGAACGCCCTCGGCAACAAGCGCCAGGTTTTCTTCTGCCAGGTGGGCGGCTACGACACCCACCAGACGATGCTCGCCTCCCACTCCAACCTGATGGCCGAGCTGGCCAACGCCCTCAAGGCATTCCGCGACTGCCTCGTCGACCTCGGGGTCTTCGGCGACGTCGTCACCTTCACCGCGTCGGATTTCAATCGCACCATGACGCCGAACGGCACCGATGCCAACGCGGGCTCCGACCATGCCTGGGGCGGCAACGCCATCGTCATGGGCGGCGCCGTCAACGGCGGCAACATCTACGGGCATTTCCCGTCGCTGAAGACCGGCAGCCAGCCCGGCTCCATCGACGCCCACACCAACCGCGGCCGATGGATCCCGTCCGTGTCCGTCGACCAGTACTCCGCGGTGCTTGCCAAATGGCTGGGCGCCGGCTCGAGCGAGATCGAGGCGATCTTCCCGAACCTCCCGCGATTCGACGACCCATTCACCTCGTCGACGCCCAACCTGGGATTCCTTTGATCAGCTCAAAGAGCCAGAAGGCGGGGTGTAGCCACGGCCGCCAGACCGCGGCCGGCTTCCAACGCCTCCCGGTCACCGCGCTGCTGATCGCCACGGGCATCGCCGTCGGCATCGCGACGATCCTCGTTGGGCGCCGCGACGCCACCCCGCAGGCGGCCCCCGCAGAAATCGCGAGCTCCCACCCCGCCCGGACCACGACCCAACCCCCGCCGCGCCCGGCGCCCGTGCGGCGCGTCCTCGCCGAGACGCAGAGGCTCAATTCCCCGGAGACATCCCCCCAAGAGGATGCGGTTATGCTAGGGGAGCTGATCCGCGCGTTTCGCCGAAACTCCAAGGGCAACCCCGTCGGCGACAATGACGAGATCACCGCCCAGTTGCTCGGGCGCCACCCGCGCGCCCCGGCCGTCGGCCTCATCGACCCGAACAATCCCGCGATCGATGACCAGGGCCGGCTCATCGATCGCTGGGGGACCCCCTACTTCTTCCACGCGCTCTCCGCAAACCAAATGGAGATCCGCTCCGCCGGACCCGACCGCACGATGTGGACGCCGGACGATGTCGTGGGGGATGGAGAGTAGCCATGCCCCGGCGCCCGTGGCTTTGACATCCGCCCTGTTTCCTCTGACCCTGTCCCCATGGCGCGCCACCTCAAACCCCCGTTCGTCGGCCTCGCGCTCGTGGGCCTCGCCGCTTGGCTGCACCTCGGCCCCGCGTCCGGATGGGGCGCGCCCCTCAGGTGCCCGCCCTGCGCCATCGCCCTGGCCGCGATGGGCATTTTCACCCTGGCGTGGTGCTTCGCACATTTTCTGGGGCAACGGACCCCGCCGTGGCCGGGGAGCCGCCCCAGGGCCCTCGTCACGGCCGGACCCTACCGTCTCTCCCGAAACCCGATGTACGTGGCCGCCACCGCCCTTCTCGGGGCACTCGCGTTCGCCGTCGGTTCCTTGCCCTTCCTCATTCCGCCCATCGTTTTCTTTCTCGTGATGGATCGCCTCTACATACCCCACGAGGAAGACTGGCTGACCGAGCACCTCGGCCAGGACTACGAGAATTATCGCCGACGGGTCAGGCGCTGGTTCTGATCCCGGGCCGCCGGTCTATCGCCCCCACCGCTCGACCGCTTTCCTCCCGGCGACTGGCCGGAACATGTCCGCCTCCCCAAGGCCCAGCTGCTTGGCCGTCGCGATGGAATGCTCGATCTTGCCCATCTCCGGATACCGCCCGTTGGATCCAAGGGTGAATTTGGCGCCCGCCGCCTTCG
>JADLBR010000324.1 GCA_020847615.1 Verrucomicrobiia bacterium | reverse complement strand
TCGAAGAGCATCGCGACGCCATAGCCAACGCCGAAGGGAGCATCATACGACAGGATCTCTCGCCCGCGCGACGAGCCGCAGGCGGCGATGGCCGCCAGCACGGGATCCAGCGCATCCTCACCCGCCAGCGCCCGCAGTTCTGGATCGATGTCGCGCAGTGCGGCATCGTCGCGGGCGTCGAGGAGGCGGAGGAGGGTCTCGTCAAACTCGTGCGCCCGGGGATGATGGCCGCACGGGGACGAGGGTTTGAGACGGTGGCTCATGTCGCCGCTCGCGACGAGCGCGGTCGCGCGGCCGGAGGCCCGCGCGGCTTCGGCGATGGCGAGCCCGAGGGACTCGAGCACGGGGGGCTCGACCGGCGCGAGGCCGATCACCGTGGTGGGACCCGCCCATCCCGCGGCCACGAGAAACGTGAGCGGCACGACCGAGCCGTGATCGAGCGGGCACCCCTCGATCCACCATGTCTCGATATCGCGATCGCGAGCGGCGCGCCCGATGGCCTTCGACATCGACGGGTCATCCGGCAGGCGCACGGCGGCATCCCGGGCGCCGAACTCGGCGAGGGAACCTCGCAGCCCGCCCCGGTAGATACCGAACGCGCGCCCGCGCCAAGGTGCGTGCGGCGACAGGAGCACCAGGGCCCCAGGCCCCGACACGACGACGCGGCGCGCCGCCTCGGCCATCGCCCCGGCGGTCCGGGCAACCTCGCCGGCGCGATCCGGACCAACGCCCGGCACCAAGATCGGCGCGTGTGGCATGAGGGCCGCCACCCGGAGAGCCGACTTGCCGATGGGCACCCTTCGGTTTTTCATCAGCGATGCGGATGTGCTACGACAATGCCATGCTGGCCTCGCGGATCAGGCAAGCCAACATCTTTCAGCGCGCCGCGCTGGCGGCGCTGGTTGCCGCGGCCTCCCCGGCGGCCATCCACCCATCGACCACCCAGGCCGTGGACCCCGCCGCCCTGCGCTCGGGCATCGAGATGGCCGGTCACTACCTCATACGCGTCTGCGACTCCAACGGACGATTCGAGTACCTGCGGCACCCGGACCCGTTCGTGCGGGTCAAACCCTCGTACAACATCCTGCGCCACGCGGGCACGATGTACGCCCTCGCCGACTACCACCGCTGGTCCGGCAACGATGCGGCGCTGGCCGCGATCGAGCGCGCGTCGGGATTCATGCGCAGCCGATGCGTCAGGTCCGTCGAGGGGGCCCAAGGCGCGATGGCAGTCTGGTCGGGCCCCGGGATCGACGGGGATGGCGGGGTGCCCCGCGCCAAGCTCGGGGGATCGGGCCTCGGCCTGGTTGGCCTGGCGAGCCTCGAGTCGATCAAGCCGGGGAGCGTGCCCCTCGAAGAGATGAGGGCCCTGGGGCGATTCATCCTGTTCCTGCAACGGGAGGACGGTTATTTCGTCAAGGGCTTCACCCCATCGGAGGGTGGCAAGGACGAGGACTGGCAGTCGCTCTTCTATCCCGGTGAGGCGGCCCTGGGCCTCTGCATGCTGTCGGACCTCGATGGCGACGCGCGCTGGCGAGATGCCGCCCTGCGCGCGATCAAGCATCTCGCGATCACGCGCAAGGGGGAGGTGGCTCCCCCGGCAGACCATTGGGCGCTGATCGCGACCGCCAGACTGCTCGCGGGCGGCGACAAGGGCACCGGCCCCGGGGATCGCGCCCTGCTGCTCGCGCACGCGCGCCAGATCTGCCTGGGCATCCTCCAGGACAAGGATCCCACGGACGACCATCCCGTCGCCCGCGGCTCGTGGAGCCTCGACGGCCGGACGACGCCGACGGCCATCCGCCTCGAGGGACTGTTGTCCGTGCTGGACCTGGTTTCCGAGGGAGACGCGCCCCTCCGCGAGGCGATGCTCGCGTCCGTGGAACAGGGCGTCGCGTTCCTACTCCGGTCGCAGATCCGCAGCGGGCCGCTCGCCGGGGGCATCCCCAAGTCCCCGCTCCAAGATGGCCCCTCGCGTGACGCCTCGGCAGCCGAGGTCCGCATCGATTATGTCCAGCACGCCCTGAGCGCCTTCCTGGGATACGCGCGACGGGTGGGCGTGACGCCAAAATCCTGAACCGGTCGCGGGCATTTACCGGGCCGCAGGGATCTGCTAGAAGTGCTGTCTGGCGTGATTGCGGTTCGGGCAGTGGCAACGACTTGGGCGGCCGGGTGGCGCGGGCGATGAGCGCGACGCGTGGTCCCTCGGTCCTGTTGGTGGGCGCGCAAGTGCGCGGCGACCGCGCGTCCACCATGGCGCGATTCGCGCGGATCTTCCACGAGGGGATGTCCGCGCGCGGCATCACGGTGGAATTCCAGCCATCGCCCGTCTTCTGGGGCGCGAAGGCGTTCGCGGAGGGCGGCGGCATTTCCTTCGGCGAACTGGTCATGAGTTTCCTGGATTTTCCACGGAAGCTGCGCCTGCGGGCGACGCGGGCGCGCGCCTCGCGGCGCCCGTGGGTGGCCCACATCGCCGACCAGACACACGCGTTTTACGCGAAGGCCCTGGAGGCCCTCCCGGTGGTGGTGACCTGCCACGATCTCTTGGCGGCGCGCGCGGCCCGCGGCGAGTTCCGCGAGGTGCGCGTCGGTTGGGCCGAGAGGCTTTTTCATCGGATGGTCCTTGCGGGACTGCGCCGGGCAAACTGCGTGGCGTGCGTCTCGGAAACGACGGCGGGCGACGTCCGGCGGCTCGCGGGGATCGATCCCTCGCGCGTGCGCGTGATCCACAGCGGGCTCAATCACCCCTATCGTCCGATGGAGCGGGACGAGGCGCAGGCGCGGGCCGCCGCGCTCCTGCCGGCGGGCTGGTCGCGCCCCCCGGGGCGGCTGCTGCTCCACGTGGGCCACAGCGGTTGGTACAAGAACCGGCACGGCATCATCCGCATCCTGGCCGAACTCTGCCGGCTTGACCCCGCCTCCAACTGGAGACTCGCCCTGGTGGGCCGGGCCCCCACGGAGCAACTGGAGACCCTCGCCCACGAGCAAGGGGTCGACGACAGGATGGCCTCGCTGGTCAACGTGGCCGACGAGGATCTGCGCGGCCTCTATTGCGCGGCCGACGCCCTCCTGTTTCCCTCGCTGGCGGAAGGCTTCGGCTGGCCGATCATCGAGGCGCAGAGCTGCGGCTGCCCGGTGATCACCAGCGCGCGCGCGCCGATGACCGAGGTCGCCGGCGACGCCGCGCTGTTCGTGGACCCGGCGGATCCGCCCGCGGCCGCGAGGGCCATCCTCGAGGGATGGGAGGGACTGGGTAGATCCCGCGCCCTCGGCCCAGAGAACGCCCGGCGCTTCAGCACCGATTCGATGCTGGACCGCTACGCCGAGCTGTACCGGGAACTGGCTACGCCTTGAACTCCCAGCCCTTGCGGTAGGCGGGGCGCCGCACGTACTGGTTGGCGTCGGCGACGTTCGTGACCTTCATGGCCTCCTTGTCCCACTCCACCGTCTGGCCAGAGCGGATCGCGAGGTTGCCCAGCAGGACGAATTCGGTGAGCGGCGCCGAGTAATCGAAGTTCGAGCTCGTCTGGAGCTTGTTCTTGATCGCGTGCGCCCACTCCTTCTGCGGCTCGCCGGGATGGGTGCTGCGCTTCTCGGTCTTCTTGATCGCGCCCGAATCCATGGCGGCCTTGGTCTCGTCCATGAGCTTCTTGGGATAGATCATCGGGTTCTGGAGGTAGGCGTCGGCCTCGAAGATGACGCCCTTCTCGCCGATGAACATCATGCCGCTCTTGGCCTTCCGCCACTCCTTCTCGTCCATGTCGTCCATGGCGGGGTGGCGCTCGGGCTTATTCAGCTGGCCGTTGATGAAGCTGCCATCCTGCCACGTCACCTTCAGGGCCGGGTACTTGTCGGTGCCGGCGAAGTGGTAGATGAGCGTCGACCAGGCCGGGGCCTGCTCCATGTCGATGGGGGCGGACTCGACCTCGATCTTGGTCGGGATCTTCTGGTCGAGCAGCGTGAAGGTGCCATCCATGATGTGGCAGCCCATGTCGCCCTGCGCGCCCGAGCCATAGGCCCACCAGCCGCGCCACGCGAACGGATGGACGCTGCCCTTCTTGCCCTTCGCATCCTCGTATTCGAAATAATCGATGTGCGGGTTGGCCGCGAGCCAGAGGTCCCAGTCGAGGTCGGCGGGCACCGGAGCCTTGATCTTCTTGAGCATGCCCTGCGGCCAGATCGGGCGGTTGGTCCAGAGGCGCACCTCCTTGAGCTTGCCGATCACGCCCTGGTCCACCCACTCCTTGGCGAGGCGCTGGCCCTCCATGGTCCGGCCCTGGTTGCCCATCTGGGTGACGACGCCCGCCTTCTTGGCGGCCTTGTGCAGCTCGCGGACCTCCCAGATGAAATTGCACATCGGCTTCTGGACGCAGATGTGCTTCTTCATGCCCACCGCCATCATCGCGGCGGGAAAATGGACATGGTCGGGGGCGGCGATGATGACGCCATCGATCGACTTCTCATTCTCCTCGAGCATCTTGCGGAAGTCGGTGTAGCCCTTCGGCTTGGGCGCGCCGGCGAGGCCCTTCTTCTCGTCGCCCTTCTCGCACGAAACGAGCATTTCCTCGAGCCGCTTGGGGTCGACGTCGCACATGGCGACGATGTTGTTGCCCTCCTGCATGGCGGCCTGCCAATCGCTCTTGCCCTTGCCGTTGGCGCCGACGATCGCGAGGTTCAATTTGCCGTTGGGGGATCCGGACTGGGCGCGCATGATATAGGGCGCGAAGAGGGTTCCGGCGGCCGCCCCGGCGGTCGAGGCGAGGAATTTGCGGCGGGTGGTTGAGGGGGTTTGCATGGTGGTCATTCCTTCGTTTATCAGTTCGGTGCCGCGGATTCTGCCCGCGGGAAACGTCCGCTTATGATGTGGGGGACTTTTCGGCTGTCAACGAAATCCAAAGCGGGCTGGTGGGAGAAGTCCGCCCACAGCGCGGTTTTCTTTTGGGCCTGCAGATTTCACGCAGGCGCGTGAATACGCGGGCTAGAAGGCCTTGCCGCCCTCGTCTTCTTCCTCGTCGCCCTCCTCCTCTTCCTCGTCCTCGTCGCCCTCCTCCTGGGCGCTGGCGGTGATGGACTCGAGCAGCTCGGTCATGTCCTCCACCGCATCCCAGACCTCGCGGCTGACGTACATGGGGGCCTGGGCCTGGAGCGCGAGCGCGATGCAGTCGCTCGGGCGCGCGTCGATCTCCATGACCTTGCGGTGGATCTCGTTGTCGACCTTGAGGATCAACCGCGCGTAGTACGTGGAGTTCTTCAGGGCATTGATGACGACGCGCTCCAGTTTCACATCGAGGGCCTGGAAGATGTGGCCGATGAGATCGTGCGTGAGGGGGCGCTCCTTGGGGATCCCCTGGAGGTACATGGTGATGAAGGCGCCCATGTTGGGGTCGACGTAGATGATGAACGTCTTCTCGTCGTTGCCGATGAACACGGCGCAGCCCTGGTTCTTCTTCAGAAGCACTTCCTTGACCCGGACTGCGATGACGCCGTTTTTCACCCTAAAGCCATCGTAATCACTTCCCCGGAAAACACAATATGGGGGGTGGTGCCTCGCGATCGAGGGGACACGTTTCATGTGCTTTCTTAAGGCCCTGCTTATTAGCGTCTTATGTCTTATTCTAGCCGAATCACGGCTCTTCCTGGCGCGAAAATCCCCGTGGCCGAATGCGTGAGCGTTTGGCCGCCGGTGGTGCGCCGCGGCGCCAGGCATGGATTCTGGTCGGATGATTTCGACGGGATCGCGGATAGCGGCTAGGATTTGTGGCGTGAGCGAGCTTGCGAGGGAGCTGATGTCGGAGGTGGGGCGCTGCGCCGAGATCCGGGCGCGCTTTCCGGACGGCGGGCTGTTTGCCGGGCACGGCTGGCGATGCTCGCCGGAGCCGCTGACGATGGGGGCCGCCGTGCTGGAGAAGATACGGCGCCTGGGGCCGGCGCTGCAGCGTTTCAACGAGGCGTGCAATCGGCTGTATCTGGACAGCGTCGCCGGCGCCGGGCCGGCATGGATCGCGCGATGGCTCGACGCGGGCAAGCCGGCGGATCTTGTCTCGTTTGCCCGGGAGCGGCGGCTGCGTCAGGAGCTGCCGCGCGTCATTCGTCCCGACCTGATTCTGACCGAAGGCGGCCTGTGCCTCTGCGAGCTGGACTCGGTGCCGGGCGGTATCGGCGCAACGGCCTGGCTCCAGGAGGTGTACGCCGACCTCGGCTTCGACGTGCTCGGCGGTCCGCGTGGCATGCGGGATGGCTGGGAGAGGATACTTCCCGAGGGCGACGTCGTCGTCTCCGAGGAGGCGGCGACGTATCGGCCCGAGATGGAATGGCTGAACGCGGGCTCGGCGCGCGTCAGCGTGGCGCGGGCCGAGGGCTATCGCGCCCGGGGGCGACCGATCTATCGGTTCTTCGAGGCGTTCGATCTTCCGAATCTGCCGCATGCGGCGGAGTGGCGCGCCGAGGTGCTCGGCGGGTTGCCCATGACGCCCCCGCTGAAACCCTATCTGGAGGAGAAGCTGTGGTTGGCTCTTTTCTGGCTGCCATCGCTCCAGGGGCGCTGGCGCGAGTTGCTGGGCGAGAAGGTTCAGGCTTTGCTGCGCGAGGTGATACCCTATGGCTGGGTGGTGAGCCCGGAGCCGCTGCCGCCTCACGCGGCCATCCCACGGCTCGAGATCCATTCCTGGGAGGAGGCCAAGGCGCTCTCGCAGAAGCGCCGGCGCCTCGCGCTCAAGGTGTCGGGTTTTTCCGAGCGGGCCTGGGGCTCGCGCGGCGTCGTCTTCGGCCACGACGTGCCAGGAGAAGAATGGGCCGCCGCGATCGATGCGGCGATGGCGGATTTCGATGCGCATCCCCACGTGCTGCAGGAGTTCCAGCAGGGCGCGCTCCTGTCCGCGCGCTACCTCGGCGATGGCGGGGCGATGGCGACCATGCAGGCCCGCGCGCGCCTGTGCCCGTACTATTTCCTGACGGGCGAGCGCGAGCCGCGGCTGGGCGCCGTGCTGGCGACCCTGTGCCCTTCGGACAAGAAGGCGGTGCACGGCATGCGCGACGCGATCATGACGGTCGTGGCGGGCTGAGGCCGCAGCGTCAATCAAACACCGGGACGGAGTAGGCCGGATCGGGCACCAGCATGTGACCCGAGCGCCCGTCGCCCTCATCGTGGAGGATGAGCCAGTAGTGACCCCGTTCCTCCAACCGTTCCGCGATCCGGCGGTGGGGCAGGGCGACGGCGAAAGCGGCATCACCGCCCCGCCAGATCTCCATGGGGCTGTCGGGGGGCAATCGGACGTCCCTGCCGTCGGATCGGACCACGACGAACGGTCGCGCCCCCAGATAGATCGCGGTCACGGATCGCCGGGCCGAGGGTTCGCGATGCTCCAGGGCGCGCGACCGCAGCGCGGGCGACGCCGCACCGCCCGCGGGATCGGCCACCGCATAGAACACGACGACGCGGCTCTCTCCCGCAGCGGACGCGACGCGCAGAGCGGGCGCGGGCCCGCACCCCGGCAGGGACGCCTCGACCCGGATGGGCGTTCCCGCGGGAAAGAGCAACCCTCCGCTGAATTCGCCATGGGCATAGCCATGGCGCGAGACCGGTTCCCCCTCGACGCGGATCTCGATCCGACCCGGCAGGCCCGTCGCGTTGACAAAGTTGATCGCGGACCATTCCCCCATCGGAGAAGCGGACGCGGCAAGCGCCATGGCCAGGCAGGCGGCGGCATCAGTGACGGGCGGCATAGCGAATCTCCACGCGGTTGTTTTGGGGGCGTCCCCCGCCATCCCGCTCGGGGCGCACAAAGAGCTGATAGACCCTGCGGACCCGGGCACAGCGGGATCCGCAGGGGGACAGGGCCTCGGCGACAACAAACACCCGGAAGTTGCGGCTGCGGACCGAGGTCAGGTCATGGATGCGCGCGAAGCACTCCTCCGCGGCGGCGTCATTCCAGGCGGGCGGCGCGCCATTCTCC
>JADLBR010000323.1 GCA_020847615.1 Verrucomicrobiia bacterium | reverse complement strand
GCTCCCAAACACCATTTTTCGAAATCACAAACTGTTGGCCGCGTTTCCAGTGCCGAAAACCGATCGGGGACCCGTATTTCAGAGCGCGGTTTTCCTTTGAGCCTGCATATTTCGCGCATGCGCGTGACATATGCAGGCTAACCGCCAAGCGGCGCGAGCACCTGTCTCAGATACGCGATGCATCGCGCGATGCGCTCCTGCTCCAAGCGGACGTGCGCCTCGTGTGGCAGCTTGTCCACCTCGGACTGCGGCTTGAACTCCGCCCGGTCAATCGCCTTGCCCCGGATGTGGCGCAGTGTCGCGGCGATCTCGCGTGCCGGCTTGTTGCGGTACGGCACCCAGAATCGGTCCTCGAGCCAGGGCACCTCGAACTGCTGGCCATTCATCATCTCGATCGAAAAGCTCACCCCAGGCCCCACGTGTTTCAGCAGGCGCTCGGTGATCTCAGGCAGGCGCAGGCTGCCGCAACCCAGCGGCACCATCGTGAACCGGAACCCGCGTTCGGTCTCCTCGATCGCGAAGTCCTTGTAGTGCGTCGCCACCGTCAGCGGCCCCAGGATGTCCGCCGCCTTGGTGGGATCATCGAGGGTGCCCACCGTGTTACCGACATCGAAGATCACCCCCGCGTGAGGCGAGCCGATGCCCTCCACGAGATCGCGCAGCTCCTCGACCCCGAAATCGAGATGGTTCTCGACCCCGATCACCAGGCCCAGGGGCTTCGCCACCTCCACCAGTTCCCGCAACCGCGCTCGGGCCCACGACGTGAATTCATCCCACGCGTCGAGCGTCGCGATCTTGTCGGGCCTCACCAGCATCCCGAAACTGCAACCAACTACCTTCGCGCCCAGCGATGCCGCCTGCCGCAGCGTGTGATCGAAATCCCTGCGTCCCGCCAAGCCCCCGTGGACCTCCAGCCGAACATCCAGTTCCTCCGCCCTGGCGCGCAAGCGCCCGATCTCGCCCTCGTCGAGCCCGTGGATCATCGAGAAGAAGACCTGGGCGACATCGCCACCCGCCTTCCGGGTCTCCTCGACGAACCGGAACACATCCCACCTCTCGCCCACCCGCGTTTTGTAGGAATCAAACAGCCCCAGCGAATAATTGAATGCATAGGCCACCGCCCCGACCCGGCGCTTGGGCGACGTGTCGGCGCCCGCGGCTCCGCCGACCATCGAGGCGGCCGCGCCCATCGCGCCCGCCAGGAAAGCGCGCCGCGTCGACCTCATAGGCACGCGCGTATCGTTTCCGCCACCGACCGAATCGCCTTGAATGGGTCCGGCGGCACGTACTTCGGCGCCCAGCACTCCACGAAAAGAGCCGGGACGTCCAGCAGCGCCAGGTCCGGCTCCGCGGCCTCGACCCCCTTCGGCCGCGTTGAGGGAAACCGCAGGCGGAACGAGACCGTCGTCGCCCCGATGCGATCCGCCTTCGCCGACGCCGCACCAGCCACACCCGCGCGCGACAGGAGCATCGCCCCCGCGCCGCCGGCCATACTTCTCAAAAACATCCTGCGCCTCATGCGTCCCCCTTTGCGCGCCCCCAGATTTGTCTCACGACGGACCCATGTCATCGCTTCCATTCCTCGAGGAGCCTCTCGATGAGCGCCTTCGGCGTCACCCCGTCATGGATCACCAGCCGGTAGCGCAGCCGCAGGGGCTCCCCGGCATTCACGCGCACCTCGCCTCCCGCCACGATGCACGGGTTGATCATCCAGACGTACCGCGGGTTGTGCCACGTGGACGGCGGGTTCTCCGGGTGCTCGATGACCGCGCAGCCCACGGTCTTGCCCGAATTCAGCGCGATGGTGTAGTCATACCACGGTCGCGCCGGCCAATTCAGTTTCGGCGTGGAGTAATGGGGATCGGGCAAGGTCACCTTCCCGTCCCCGTCGGCGTACCAGGACTCCCCGTCGTTCCGCGCGCGCACGCAGAATCCCCCAAACGCCTGATGGTCCAGCCTGAGCGCCCTCTCCGGCGTCAACCGATAGTCCAGATCCATCACGTAGGCCCCCGCCTCCTCGCGCACGACAACCCCGGTGACCTGTCGCATGAACGCCTTCCCGCCGATCATCCAGTCGTCGACGATCTCCAACTCCGCTCGCTCCGCGTCGGCCTTCGCCAACTCGATACCTTTGTTCACGATCACCCGGCCCCCGGTGGGCGCGAACTGGCCCCACCCCCAGAAGTCGCCCCGTTCGATGTTGAAACCCTCCGTCGGCCCCAGCGGCCCAAAACCCGAAAAATCCGCGGGCCACTGGAACTGCATCGCATGCCAAGCCAGGAAGACGCCCCGGTGATGATGGTGGTCCCCGGGCGCCAGATCGGTGAGCCGCTCGCCCGAGGGGGTGTTGACGGGGTGGAAACACGACGTGCTGTTCGCCGCCAGATTCGTCTTCTCCGGCTTCCGGGTCATGTACGTGAACACGACCCTCCCATCCGGGGCCTTCAGTGTCATCCCGCACGCATCCGGCGCCAGCGTGTATTCCGCGGCTTTCATGCTCTCCTCCCGCGCGGCCATCGCCAGGGCTCCCAGCGCGATGGCGGCCCGCACCCACCCAGTCGGGTTCATCGGCAAGGCTCTCCCAACATGTCTCCTGTGTCCCAACCCCCGCTCACCGGCGAACGAAACCGCCGTTGGCCGACCGCTTCGCGAAAGCCAGGCCCTCCATCTCGACGAGCAGATCCGAGCGGCAGACATCCGCGATGACGTAGATCACCGGCAGCGACTTGCCGCAACGCTTCTCGACCACCTTGCGGATGATCGGATAATCCTGCGGCCGCTTCACGTAGACGCGGAGCTTCGCCAGGTCGCGCAGCGTCGCCCCCACGTTCGGCACCCCGCACCTCGCGAAGCTCTTCTGGGAGATCAGGACCTCGATGTTCGACAGCGTCTGATCCGCCTGCTTGCCCGGCTGGCCCACGTGCACCGTCTTGGATCGCACGATGCTCGCGGTGCCCGAGATCCAGATCACCAGGTAATCCCCGATCGCCTCCGCCATCGCGCGGACGAACTTCGGGCTCTCGGGCGAATACACCTTCTCGTACTCGTACACCGGCGTCTGCTGCGGGTTCTCGAGCGGGAGCAGGAAGACGTCCTTCCGGTCGGTGTCGATGGCCGTGGCGCTCGCCGCGATCCCGTCCCCGCACATCCCAATGCCCGTGCTCGCGGGATAGACCGACTGGCCCACGATCGCCATCGCATGGCCACGCCCAAAGCGCACGCCCCGGTAGAAATCCGTCCGCGCGCGGTTCAGCTCCATGTACCGCTCGAGGTCGCCCTCGGGCCCCGTGATGTTCCCCAGGTACAGCCACGTCCGGATCAGATGCTCCATCCCGATCCCCGCCTTCTTGAGCTTCTCCTTCAGCTGGCGGAACACGTCCAGCGACTTTTCGTAGACGGTCCCCGTCCCCACGCGCGGCGTGATCCCGCCGCAGTGGGTCCACGTGACGTTGCCCATGCTCACCTGCAGCACGTTGGGCGCCGGACGCTCCACGTACACGGTCTTCCCGCCGGTCGCCCAGACCTCGATCGCCAGCGCCGCCCCCGAACACGGCGGCTCGTGAACGAACGTGGTGACCGGCGGCTCGTCCATGTAGCGCGCCGCCAGGATCTGCTCGCACAGCGTCTGGTCGGCAGCATCCCTCAGGAAGACGGTCTGGACCGTCACGTTCATCTTCTCCGGCTGATTGTCGAGCACGCTGCGGAGGCTGCGCAGCGCTTCCCCCAACTGGATGTGGACGGGACCGCGGCTGATCGGATTGACCATCAGCGCAAAGCGCGTGACCTTCCCCATCTCGATCTTCGTGTACTGGATGCCCGGCGCCTGGAACCGCTTGACGATACGGCCCACGGACTGCGCCACCGCCCCACCCGGCCCCTTCGCCGAGCTCCGCCCCTCGCCCTTCCGCACGGCTTTCGCGCCCCCTCTCCCGCGCGGCTTGCCGCCCTGTTTCTTTGCCATTCTCACTCGCTTCGCTCCACGTGCCGTCTTTTTCACGCCGGGCATTCTGTTCGGTTCGCCCCGCGCATTCTACCAAATTTTTTGACATCAAATTATCGTCGGCTTGACTTCGGCCGCCCGCCTGTCATGCCCACCGGGCGGCCTGGAACAGCCAAAAATGCAATTTTCGATGGTCCGCGCACCGCGCGCGACGCGCGTCGGTCAAGGGGGTGGCACTCATTCCAGCGCCTTGACCCTCACGTTCCGGTACCACACGGGCCTCCCGTGGTCCTGGAACCCGATGTGACCCCTCCGCGCGAAATCCTTCAGCGCGCGCGGGAACTTGTTCTCCGAGCCGTCGGGGTTCTTGCGCGGCAAGGTCCAGCGGTCCAGGTCCACATCGTTGACCGTCTGGCCGTTCAACTCGACGGCGATCCCGGGCCCCCGGCAGCTTACGCGCATGTGCTGCCACTCGCCGGGCGGGCTGGCGGCATTCTTGGATGGCGCCTGGCAGTCGTAGATCGCGCCGACGGTGCCCCCGCGCGTGAGCTGGTCCTTGCCGAACGAATTGTTCACCTGAACCTCGATGCCCGTGAAAACCGGATCGCCCAGATCCGCGGTCCTCAGGAACACCCCGCTGTTCGCCTTCTCGGGAACCTTGAACTCCAGTTCGAGAACGAAGTCCCCGTATGTTCCCTTGGTCCAGAGGTAATCGGCGTTGTGCTCTTTGCCATCGTAGTCGGTGCGCTTGAGCGCGATGGCGCCTCCCTCGACGGCCCATGATTTGTCCGGCCCCATTTTGAAGGCATCGAGGTTCCCGCCATCGAACAGCGTGGTCCACCCCTTGCCCGAGCCCTGGTCCTTGACCAGATCCATCGGGGCGGGTCCCTTGCCGTGGATCTTGCGCGGGATGGGGGCGGGCCCAGGCATCGGCATGTCGCGCCAGGGTTCCCAGCTCGGGTAGGTCTCTTCGGGCGAGAGGCGCATGGGCTGCTTGGGCCTCGGGGCATCGGCGACGTTGTGGAAAAGGTAGAGCCCTGTCTTGCCGGGCACGACGATGTCGTTGCGGCCGTCCTTGTCCATGTCCGCGATGACGACCTTCATCCCCATCGAGATCGCGCCGTTGGGCGGCGGATTGACGCTCTTCTCGCCCGGATACCAGGGCAGATGATTGTAGTACAGGACGTGCCGCGTGAAGCGGCCCCCCCCGATCCCGTACCAGAAACCAAACAGGGGATCGTAGCAACTGACGTCCCGCCCATGGTGCGCGAACAGGCGCTTGCCCGTCACGAAATCGGGCCCGCCATCGCCGTCGAGGTCTCCCAGCGCCATGGTGTGGCACTGCCCAAAGTCCCTCTCGATCCAGTGCTGCCTGAAGCTGCGCCCTCCCGCGGCGTCCACGACCTGCTCGAGCCAGGCGAGGCCGTAGTGGTGCGCGATGCCGGCGATGATGTCGTTCCGGCCGTCGCCGTTGCAGTCGTGGACCAGCATCGGATGGGAGGCGGCGGTCCGGCCTTCCGGATCATGGAGCGGCCGCAGCGTGTAGTCGGCGTGAAAGATCCAGTCGCCCTCGGCGGAGTTGGGCGGATTCTCCCACCAGCCGGTGGGGGTCACGATATCCATGCGGCGGTCCCCATTGATGTCGCCCAGGCCATTGCCGTGGCTCTCGCCCTCCGTCCCGATGATGTGCTCGACAAACCACGGGGCCTCGCGGGTGTGCTCGATCCAGGTCATCCCCTGCCCCGGCTCCAGCGCCCAGTGGTTACAGAGGATGTCCTCGTCGCCATCGCCATCGATGTCACCGTGGATCACCCCCTCCATGGATTTTGCGGTGTGGATGCGATAGGCCTTCCACTTGGCTCCCCCCTTCAGGCCGTCCGGCCCGGGATTCTCGTACCAGAAGGCCCCCTTGTCGCGCATCCACCCAGAGCTGACGACATCCGGGCGCCCGTCGAAATTGACGTCCATCGCGAACTCGGAATTGTTCTCGGTCTCGGGGCCGTTGATACGGGCGCCATCACGGAAGTCGGCGTGCTTCGTCCAATCGGGCGCCTCGTACCAGTTGCGTCCTGCGGCGATGTCGAGGTCGCCGTCGCCGTCGATGTCGGCGACCGAGCAACACTCGCTGAAAGGCCCGTACCAGTAGGTGTGGTTCGGCGGGTCGTGCGCGGGGCCGTCGATCTTCACCGGAATGAAGATAGGCTCGGATGCGCGTGCGGTGGCGAGGCCCGCGATGAGGATGAGGGTGGCGGCTCGGATCATGGCTTTGCTCCTTGGATGTGCTGCGATGTTGCTTGCGAGGCGAAAGTCGAGCCGTGAGGCAGACATTCCTGTCTGCCACGACGGGCATCCTGCACGGCGTCGGTTCGCCGAACCCGCTCCTTCGGGGCCATCGGGCGGCAGACAGGAATGTCTGCCCCACGGCGGCGGGCACCCGATTTTCGATTCAGGCGTCCAGCCTCCACCCATTCTGATAGTTCGCCCTGACGAGCGCATTGGCCTCCTCGCTGTTGGTGAACCGCATGTTGGGACCATCCCATTTGAGGTAGCCGCCGACGCGGACGGCGATGTTGCCGAGGAGCACCATTTCGGAGAGGGGTCCGGCGCATGTGGCCCAGTCCTCGGTCGGCGCGGGCCCACCCCGGATGGCCTCCATCCATTCGCCATAGATGCCGCTCCGGCGCTCGAGGGTCTTGGGCGGCTGGGTATATGACTGCATCTTGGATTCCGGGATGAGCCTTGGCACGCCGCCCGATCCGCTGACGAGCATCTTGCCTCGCCTGCCGACATAGAGGTTGCCGTCCTTGGGCAGCGCGCGGTCCCACTCGAGTTCGGGCGGCCGCGGGGGCTTGAGGCCCCCATCATACCAGATCACCCGCACCGGCGGCATGCCCTCGCGGGCGGGGTACTCCCAGGTCACGATCGAGGCCAGGGGCCACGTCTCGCCCATCAGCCGAGAGCAGGATGCACTGACGGCCTCCGGATGCCCTAACTTGAGGGCGCGCCGGGGCGTGTTGAAATGGTGGCAGCCCATGTCGCCGAGCGCCCCGGTGCCAAAGTCATACCACCCGCGAAAATTCCACGGGTGGTAAACCGCCGCCCTCATATAGTCGTCGGCCTTGCTCTTGGCGGGGCGCTTGTTCATGCCGCCCGCGGCAACGATCTGCTCGATGGCGTAGTGCTTTTCGGGCCACTTGTGCTTGAAGGGGCGCGATGGCGCCGGACCGAGCCACGCCTTCCAGTCGAAGTGCCCGGGCACCGGATCCTCGCCGGGAGGACGCTCCATCCCCTGGGGCCACAAGGGACGGTCCGACCAGATGTGGACTTCCTCGACGTCGCCGATCGCGCCGCCCCAGATCAGCTCGCACGTCCGGCAACCCGGCTCGGTCCACGCGGGCGAGGCCGTCATCTGCGTGGCCACGCCGGCCCGTCTTGCGGCGCCGACCAGCGCGCGCGCCTCTTCGATCGTGCGGGTCAGCGGCTTCACGCACAGGACATGCTTCTTCCGACGCAGTGCCTCCAGGGCCACGATCGCGTGCGTGTGGTCCGGCGTCCCGATATAGACCGCGTCGATCTTGTCCCCCTCGGTCTCGAACATCTCGCGGAAGTCCCGGTAGCGCCGCGCCCCGGGATACTTTTCGAACATCGGGGAGGCGTACACATCATCGATATCGCAGAGGGCGGTCACCCGGAACCCGGCGTCGACGCACATCGGGATCTGCGCCTTGCCGATGCCCCCGATCCCGACCGCGGCGAGATGCACCGGCTCGCCAGTCGTCGCAGACGATCCGCCCTCCGGAGCCGCCGTCGCCCCGCGCCTCAGGACACGAAATGCAAACGCCGCCGTCGCCACCGCCAGAACCTGGCGTCGGGAAACGGCCCGTGGGGCAGGCAGTCCTGCCTGCTCCCGCGACCCCTGAACGCCCCGTCGGCAGGCCGGAATGCCTGCCCCACGGGCCTTTAAACCAGCTCTTTCCATCATCACAATGTTACCTCCGTTGGAACGTTCGAAACCAGTGCTCGATTGGCATTCAATTGAAGGTCCGCGTCGATCGTGAGGCCGATATTTGCACCCTCGGTGACCGCGGCGCGCAGGTTGCGGACGCGGGCCGCGTCGCCGATGAGCGCCGCGCGCATGCCCGCCTCCAGCAACCGACCGTACAGGCCGCCCTCGGGCTCGACCGAGGCCAGCACGATATTGTCTGCCCGGAGCACCGACTTGGTGAAGGCGGCATCCATCAGGGTGACCTCGCCATCCTCGCCAATCGACGTGACGGTGCTCCGGGAGACCACCTTCACCGGATGCGGGAACGGCTTGCCCGCCAATCCCTCGCCATTGCCCTGGCGGAACCGCTTGAGCATCACGTCGCGGTGGCACGGCTCCATCCACAGGGCAAAGTCCCGATGCTCCGTCACGAGGGTGACCTGCTTGCCCTGCCCGGCCAATTTCTCGGCCGCATCCGCGGCGCCAAAATGGTCGCCCCAGATCAGCACGGAGGCCCCGCACTCGACGGGCGGCGCCTTGTCGCCCGGGTGGAACTCGCACTTCGTCATGTGGCACCGGAGCACGTCTTGGAAGGTCACGACCCTCGGGGAATCGATCCCCGGAATCGACGGGCGCGCCACCCGCCCACCCGTCGCCACGATCACCGCATCGAACTCCCGGAGGGCATCCGGTTCCGGACTCGCGTGGAAGCGCACCTCCACCGCGAGCTTCCTCATCTGGAGCCGCAGCCAATCCGCGTACCACTTCATCTTGTTCTTCCCCGGCACCACGCAGCAACAGAGGATCGCCCCACCCAGTTCCCCCGACCGCTCGAAGATCGTGACCTCGTGACCCCTCATCGCCGCGATCCGGGCGGCCTCCATGCCGCCCGGGCCGCCGCCGACGACCGCCAAGCGGCGCCTCGCGCCCGCGCGCGCGATGTGCAGGAATCGCTCGTCGCCGATCGCCGGGTTGATCGCGCAGCGCATGTGGCGCTTGATCATCAGCGATTCCTGCCAGCAGCCCACCAGGCACGAGATGCACTTTCGGATCTCCTCGGGCTTCCGGGCGTATGCCTTGTTCGCCCAATGCGGGTCCGCGATCATCTGCCGCGATAGGCCCACCAGATCGGCCCGGCCCTCGGCCAGCAGTCGCTCGCAGTACTCCGGGTCCCGCAACGAATGGCTGGTGATCACGGGGATCTTGACGGCCTTCTTCACGGCCTCCGCCGCGTACGTGTTCCACCCCTGCGGATAGTACATCGGGTCCATCACGGTCCCCGGCGCCTCGAAGATGCCCGCGCTGATGTCCACGAACGCCGCGCCGTGCTCCTCAAGCAACTGCGCGATCCGCACGCTCTCCCGGATGGTCCTCCCCCCATCGACCCACTCCTCGCCCGAATAGCGGACCCCGATCGGGAAATCCCTCCCGCACTTGTGCCGGATGCGCGCCATGATCTCGAGCACGAACCGCATCCGGTTCAGGAAACTCCCGCCGAAGCGGTCGGTGCGCCGGTTCACGTACGGGCTCATGAACTGCGCGATGAGGTAGCCGTGGGCCCCGTGCAGTTCGACGAAATCGAACCCCGCCTGCTGCACCCGCCACGCGCCCTCCGCAAACTTCTCCGCCAGCCCGTAGATCTCATCGACACCCATCTCGCGGATCGCCTTGCCCTTCGCCTGCGCCTCCGCGTACACCACCTCGTGCCCCGCCGAGCCGGGCAGGTCCACCAGCTGGTCGCTCGCCGACATCAGGCCCGTGCGCGGCCACGCCGCCTGCCGCCCCGGATGCTGGATCTGCACCGCGCAGCGCGCCCCGTGCCGGTGCATCGCCTCGGCGAGCTCCCCCAACCCCGGGATCATCGGGTCCTCGTCCACCGCGAGGCATGTCACCGTCGGACGGCCCGTCGCCTTGTCGGGCGTCGAGGCCCCCACGATGATCAGCCCACACCCCCCCTGCGCGATCTGCTCGTGATAGGCTATGACGCGCGCGTTGACCGACCCGTCCGCGTTCGCGGAACTGATGTCCGTCGGCACGTGGCAGACCCGGTTCGCCACCTTCACCCCCCCAATCCGAATCGGGCTAAACAGCGTCGGATAATCCGGATGTGTCATGCTATCGAAATCCGTGTCCATTCGTGTCCATCCGTGGTTCCAATCATCTTTCCCCTTCCCCTTCTAGACGAGCGACGCCTTCCCCGGGATCGCCAGTGGCTGGACAGGCAGCGGCCCGAACCCGGGATTCGGCGGCATGAGATCCAGCTTGGACTGGTGGAGCGCCCACTCATAATTGATGGCCCGCCCGGTGTACGCCGACATGCGGCCCAGGATGGCGGTCATCGAGGCCTCGGCCACCTGCGCGCCGCAGTTCATCGGGCTCCCCTTCCGGATGCTTTCGATGAATTTACCCCACTGGATGAAGCGCGGGTTGTCGAACGGCCCCTCGTATTCGTACGCATGCTCGCCGGTGATCTGCCGGAAGGGATCCGCGGCGCCCTTGGTTCCCATGACCTTTTCCCCGAGGCGGTGCGCGCAGTTCACGATGTGGCGGCTGCTGGCGTAACCCTTCGCGCCATTCGGGTACTCGTACTCGACAAAGAAGTGATCGTACACGTTGCCCTTGATCGGCCAGTCCTCCCAGTTGATGTGCCCGCCGAGGGCCACCGCCGACTTCGGCGGCCCGCCCATCGCCCAGTTCATCACGTCGATGTTGTGCACCAGGTTCTCGACGATGTGGTCCCCCGAGAGCCACACGAAATGCGGCCAGCACCGCACCTGAAATTCCATGTCGCTCCACTCCGGTTTCCGCTCCTGATACTTCCATCTGACGAAATAGTCGTGCCACCAGTAGCACTCGGCCGCGACGATGTCCCCGATCTTCCCCTCGTGGATGCGCCCGATGATCGCCCCGTACGGCTGCGAGAACCGCAACTGCGTCCCGCCCATGAAACCCAGGCCCTTCTTCTTCGCCAGTTCGGCCGACTCGAACACCGAACGCGCGCCGGCCGGATCGACCGCCACCGGCTTCTCGGCAAACACGTGCTTGCCCGCCTCGATGGCAGCGCGGATGTGGCGGGGCCGAAAACCCGGCGCCTCGCCGAAGATGATGAGGTCCGCGTCGGTCTCCAGTATCTTCTTGTGGGCATCGAACCCCGAAAAACATGTCTCCGGGGTCACCTTGACCGCATCGGCACGGTCCCAGTCGATCTGGAGGCTCCCGTACTGCGCCGCGAAATCCCGCTTCCCGCCCTTCTGCGCCGCGCGCACGCGCTTGAGCGCCGCCTCGATCTTGTCGGGAAAGAGATCCGCCATCGCGACCAACTCGACGTTCGGCGCCGAGACGATCGCATCCATCGCCGCCCCGGTGCCGCGCCCCCCGCAACCCACCACCCCAATCCGGATCTTGTCGGGATTCTGCGCCGCGACCCGATGCGCTATCGAAGGGATCGCGCCCGCCGCCAGCACCGCCTTCGCCGCGCCTCCCGTGAATTGCCTTCTCGTCATCCGTTTCGATTCCATCGTCTCTCCTCGCTGTTGTCTTCTCGCCTAGGGCCAAACCCCCCTCATCCGTGGGACGACTCCCACGGCGAGCCCCGTAAACCCGCGGCCTCTCGTTGCTCCTCCAGATATCCCACCAGATTCGCCGAGTGCGTCGCCAGAAGACCCGCCGCCCCCTCGACATCCCCCGCCTCGAAAGCCCCCACGATCGGCTCGTGCTCCATCGCGATCGCCACAGGGTCCCGCGCCGCCAGGAAATCCAATATGACGCGCGTCCGCACCTCGAACGCCAGCGACAACCACACCCGCCGCACGGTCCCGTTCCCCGATGCCTCCACGATGGTCCGGTGAAACGCCTGATTGTGCTCCTGAAATCCCACGAAATCCCGCGCCCGCGCCGCCGCCACGATCGCCCCACAACTCTCCCGCAGCGCCCCGCAGCACCGCCGCATCCCCTCGCCCGCGAGCCTCGCCGCCAACGGTTCGATCACCGACCTCAACTGCAGCGCCTCGATCGTCTCCGTCAGACTCACCTCCCGCACCCACGCACCCTTGTGCACCTCAAACCCCAACACCCCCATCCCGGCCAACTCCCGAATCGCCTCGCGCACCGGCACCGTGCTGATCCCCATCTCCTCCGCCAGCTTCGCCTCCACCAAACGCTGCCCCGCCTCATACTCCCCGCGCCCAATCCGCCGCATCAACAGCTCCCGCACCTGCTCCCGCAACGACTGACGCGAGATCACCATGCCCCCTATCTTATATCTTATAAGATCACGGCACAAGTCCTTTTTCCGGTCGAATCGCTCCGCGTTCCCACCGGGGGAACCTGAACGGTCCGCGAACAAGTACGATTGCGGGGCGCCGGTAGAACGACCTGCCCCCTTTTCTAAACTCCGGGCGACTGATAGACTGAGCCTATGCCCGTAGCCAATTCCCGCCGCGTCCTGCTCGTGGGCTGGGATGCCGCGGACTGGAGGGTGATCCATCCGCTCATCGACGCCGGCAAGATGCCGACGGTCCAATCGCTCGTCGAGGGTGGCGTGTCGGGGAATCTCGCAACCCTCCAGCCCATGTACTCGCCCATGCTCTGGACCTCGGTCGCCACGGGCAAACGCGCCTTCAAGCACGGCGTTCACGGGTTCACGGAGCCCACACCGGACGGCGCCGCGGTCCGCCCCGTGAGCAATCTCTCTAGAAAATGCAAATCCGTTTGGAATATCCTGAATCAGAACGCGCTTCGCTCCATCGTGGTGGGCTGGTGGCCGAGTCATCCCGCCGAACCCATCAACGGCGCGATGGTGTCGAACCACTTCCACACCGCGGTTGGTCCTCCCGATCAACCGTGGCCCCTGCCCCCGGGCGCGATCCATCCGCCGGGGTTGTCCGCGACCCTCGCGGGGCTCCGCGTCAACCCCAACGAGCTTGGCGCCGATGAGATCCTGCCTTTCATTCCGAGGGCGGCCGAAATTGATCAGGACAAGGACCGGCGCCTCGGCTCATGCGCAAAGATCCTCGCGGAGTGCACGACCATGCATGCGGCGGCCACCTGGCTTCTCCAGAACGAGCCGTGGGATTTTGCGGCCGTGTACTATGACGCCATCGACCATTTCTCCCACGGTTTCATGCGCTACCATCCGCCTCGGCGCGACATCATCCCCGAGCGCGATTTCCAGCTCTACTCGGGGGTGATCGAGGCCGCCTACCGCTACCACGATCTCATGCTCCGCGCGCTCCTGCGCTCGATCGCCCCCGACACCACCGTCATCCTGATGTCCGACCATGGCTTTCATCCCGATCATCTTCGCCCCAAGGGCATCCCCGCCGAGCCGGCCGGCCCCGCCGTCGAGCATCGCGAGCTGGGCATCTTCGCCATGCGCGGCCCCGGCATCCGCCGCGACGAGCTCATCCATGGCGCCGGCCTCCTCGACATCGCCCCCACCGTCCTCACCCTCTTTGGCCTGCCGGTCGGCGACGACTTCGATGGAAAATCGCTCACCGTCGCCTTCGACGCCCCGCCCCATGTCCAGACGATCCCCTCGTGGGAAGACGTGCCCGGCGAGGACGGCCGCCACCCGCACGACCTCCAGCTTGATCCGGAGGCCGCCCGCGAATCCCTCGAGCATCTCATTGCCCTCGGTTACGTCGAGCGCCCCCCGGACGACGCGCAACAGGCCGTCGCCCATACCATGCGCGAGCAGCGATACAACCTCGCGCGCGCCCACATGGATGCCAGCCAGCACGCCGCGGCCGCGGCACTCCTGGAGAGCCTCTGGCAGAAAGAGCCCGGAGAACTCCGATTCGGCGCGCAGCTGGCGCTCTGCTATCGCGCCCTCGGCAAGACCACCGACATGCGCCGCGTCGTCGCAGAAACCCGCTCCCGCCGCGCCGAGGACGCCAGGGCCGCCCGCGACGCCCTGAAGGCCAAGGTCGAGGCACTGAAAGCGGCGGTGCCCGCCGGGGCCGATCAAGGCCCCGCGCTTCGGCGCGCCCTCGCCGACCTGCCGGAATCCGAGCGCGTGGAACTCGCGCGCCTTCGCTCGCGCGCGCGGCCCAGCCCGCTGCCACTCGATTACCTCGAGGGCCTCGTCCACCTCGACGAGGGCCACTTCGACGACGCCGCCGCCTGCCTCGCGCGGGCCGAGAAGACCGACCCGACGCTCCCCGGCATCCATGTCCAGCTCGGCGAGGCACGCCTCCGGCTCCGCAGGCCCGAGGATGCCGAGCGCAGCTTCACGCGCGCCCTCGAGATCGACCCGGAAAACGCGCACGCCTTTGCCGGACTCGCCCGCTGCCACCTGCAGCGTCGCCGCCCGTACGAGGCGGCCTCCGCCGCCCTCCAATCGATCGGCCTGCTGTACCAGAATCCCATGGCCCACTACGTGCTGGGCGTTGCCCTCTGGCGCCTCCGACGCCTCCAGCACGCGGTCACTTCACTCGAGGTCGCCATCGCCCTCAATCCCAACTTCGCCCAGGCGCACGCCCGCCTCGCCTACTTGCTCCAGCGCCACCTCCGTCAGCCCGCCCGCGCCGCCGAACACCGCCGCCTCGCCCAGGAGATCCGCGCCACCCCCACGCCAACAACCCCCGAAACCGCCACCCCTCGCGCCGCCCCCGCCCCCCGCCGGCCCGCCAAGGCCCTGGCCATCGGCGGCGATGCGGCGGGCGGTCCCGTCGCAGACGACAACGGCGTCTTCGTCACCGTCGTCTCCGGCATGCCTCGTTCCGGGACCTCCCTCATGATGCAGATGCTCCGCGCGGGAGGCCACCCGCTCCTCACCGACGCCTCGCGGGTCGCCGACCAAGACAATCCGCTCGGCTACTTCGAGTTCGAGCCCGTCACGCGTCTCCGGCGCGACCACTCCTGGATCCCATCGGCCGTCGGCAAGGCCGTCAAGATCGTCGCCCCCCTGCTGCCTCTCCTGCCCGGATCCCACTATTATCGCGTCATCTTCATGGAGCGCGACATCGGGGAAATCATCCGCTCGCAGCGCGCCATGCTCACCCGACAGGGCAAAGAGGGCGCCCGGATCACCGACGACCGCCTCGCCCAGGCCCTCAGCCGACAGATACTCCAGATCAAGGAATTGCTCCGGATGCGCCCACAGTTCCACACCCTCTGCCTGGGCCACCGCGAAACCCTCGCCGATCCCGGTGCGGCCGCGGAGCGCATCGCGCGTTTCCTCGGCCAAAACCTCGATGTCGCCGCGATGGCCGCCGCGGTGCGGCCCGACCTCCACCGCCAGCGCCGTGAGACCGAAGGACAATCATGAGAGAAGACGACAAGCACTCGACGCGTTTCTACGAGGAGATCTATGGCATTTCCAAACTCTCCCCGCGATACTGGTGGCGGCGCCGCGCGAGGTATCGGGTCATCTTTTCCGTCCTCTTCCTCCTCGTCCTGGCGTCGCCGCTCGCCCTGTACCTCTGGGGCCCCTCCATGCGGTCTCAGCTGGCCGAACGCTACCATGACTTTCGCGCCGGGCGATACGCCGCGAACGCCACCGCGTTTTTTGATGCCGGAGATCTCGCATCCGCCCGAATCGAGCTCCAGAACGCCCTGAGACATGACCCCAGCGATGCCGCTTCGCTCATCCTTTACGCACAGACCCTGCACAAGATGGATCAGTCCGGGTATGCGCTCTGGGCATTCCAGGCCTACATGCTGCGCCCGGATGACCTGCGCACCGCCACGCTTGCGCTCGGCTATGCCCTCGAGGAGGGCCAGACCGAGATCGCGGATTTCATCACGCCCCGCGCGCTTCGCCTCCACCCGAACGACCCGAACATCAAGATCCTCGCCGCCCACCACCTCGTGCGCCGCGGCAATGCCGCCGCGGCCGCGCGCATCGCCAGACAGGCCAAAGACCTCGCCCCAAAGAGCCCGGAACCGGCGTTCCTGCTGGCCTCGCTCTCTTCGCGCGTCGCCGACCCGGCAACGCGCGAGGCCGCCCTCGCCGAGCTCCGCGCCTTTCGCGAAAAGCCCGAGTACCGCGCCCGCGCCTCCTGGGCGCTCGTCAACGCCCTGGCGCCAGCGGCCCCCGACGCCGCCATAGCGATACTCGATGACCTCGCCCGGGCCGACAAGACCGCGTGGCAGGCCCGTCTCCGCCGCGTCGCCCTCACCCACCGAATGAACCCCTCCGGCACCTCATCCGCCCTCGCCGAACTCTGGGCCCAGGCCCAATCCCCGGCCCAGCGCCACGCCATCATCGAGACCGCCGAGACGCTGGCCCCCCCCGACGCCCAGTCCTTCCTCGCCGTGCTCGATGAAACCGAGCGCAATTCCCTGCCCAACCTGATGTCGCAGTTCCGCCTCTGGGCCCGGTCCAAGGACTGGCGCCGCATCGCCGACCGGGCCGGCGGAGCCGCCCAGACCGAGAACCCCACGGATCGCGTCCTGATCACGCTCTGGCTGGCGAAAGCTAACGCGGAACTCGACCACGAGGATGCCGCACGCACGTGCATCCGCACTGCCCTCACCCGCTGCGAGGGCAACACCGCGCTCTGCCTCAGGGCCGCCATGCTGCTCCAGCGCCTCGGAATGACGGAGGCCGCCATCGAGTTCTACGGCTACCTGGCGGACCGCGCCCCGGGACAAATCGGCGCCTTTGCGCATTCGCAGATCGCCCTCGCGGCGCAGTCCGCCGGCGGTGCGCCGGCAATGCTCCAGGCTTGGGAGAAGGCCCTCATCAAGAATCCCGGCGACCCGCAGGTCATGAACAACGTGGCCTCCTGCCTATTGCTCCTGGGACGCGACGCGCAGAGGGCCCTCAAACTTTCCGCGGACGCCTGCGCCAAGCGCCCCGGCTCGGTGCACTTCGCCGACACCCACGCGCTGGCCCTCGCCAGCGCCGGCAGGATCCCGGAGGCGCTGGCCATCCACGAGAGACTCCCGAAACAGCGCCTGGGACAGCCCGAATTCGCACTCAATTACGCGACGGTCCTCGATCGGGCGGGCCGCAAATCCGAGGCCGTCGCCCTGGCCTCGAACATCAATCAGGTCGTCCTCCTCCCCGAACAGCTGGCCATGCAGCGCCGGATCATGGGCATCGAAGAGGCGGCCTCCGAGAGCCTGCTCCTCAGCCCAGCGAGATCCCCCGACGAGCCGGCGATGCCCCTCTCCCCGCAGAAACCGTTGGGCCCCATGCCAGAGTCCTTCCAGCCCTCCGCCTCGCCGCCCCTTGACCTGATGCCCCTCCCCCCATTCGATTCCCCCGCGGGCAAGAAGTAGGGCCACGCCGCCGCCCGGGGATCACATGACACCGAGCCAGAGCAGCAGCACCGCGATCCCGTTGTTCAACCCATGCAGCGCGGTCGGCACCCACAGATTCCCAAAGCGCATGCGCAGCCAGCCCGCCACCGCACCGATGGCGGCGGTGGGCAGCGCCGCCGCAGGCCCATGGATCAATCCAAACGCCGCGGCGCAGATCGCGATCGCCCAAGCCCAGGAAACCCTCCGCCGCAGCCAGTCCAACAGGAAGCCCCGGAACGCGATCTCCTCCACGGCCGGTATGCAGATCGCCGCCACGAATAGCAGCATCGAGAACTCCGGGAACGTCTCCGCGCGCAGCAGGGCCGCCACGAGCTGCAGGTCCGGGCTCCGCCCAGTGATCGCCCTATACGCCGCTTCATAGCCCGAGGCGATCCCATAGACAACCGCCACGCACCCGATCACCGCGCCCACCGCACGGACCAAGCCCCCCAACGCTGGCCGCCGCATGGGGAAGTATCTGTCCCTGAGCCCGCCTGGCAGCGCCAGCACCGCCGCCCCCAGCACCGCGATGCCCACGCCCGTCGCCACGATTGGCGCAAATAGGCCCAAACCAAACGCGATCGCCGGGACTCCCACCCAACAGGCCGTCAGAAGTATCCCCGGTCCCCCGCCACCCCATCGTCTCGTCGCGAACGCCAGCAGGCCCAACACCACCAGCACACCGAAGGAAAGCATCACCCCCCCGCCAATCAGGACCGGTTTCGGGGTCTTGCGGAAAAGAAATGCCAGCGGCTCGCGAACGTCCGACGCATCCAACTCCCCGACCTTTCCGGCGCCCTGCGCCGACGCCCAGCGCAACGACCGCGCGACCACCCGGTTCCTCTCGGAGACACCCGGCGCCGCCAGCGCCCGCGTTGCCATCTCCCAGGCCCCAGAAAAGTCCTTCCGTTCAAGGCGCAGCATCGCCCCAAGAGCAAGCGCGGAATCCTCGTCCGGCTTCAGGTTCAAAACCGCCTCCATGATCTCCCCCGCCCGCAACGGATCGCGGGGCCTCGCCTTCCTCGCCAGATGCTGTGCGATGTGAACGCCGGTATCGGCCGCCTCCCGGCAACCCCCGCGCAGCGCGCCGAGCACGAGGTCCGCCGCCTTCGCCATGTCCCGGTTCCCCTCGTCCCCACAGGCCAACTCCCATCCCAGGCGCCACGCCCCGTCACAGCGCCCGATCTCCAGGCCGACGCGAAACCGCGCCTTTGCCTCGCCCAGATCCCGCGAAACCCCGATCCCGTACAAATAGAAATATCCCAGCTCGAACTCGCTGACCCGATCCCCCGCCGCCGCCTGCTTCCTCATCTCCCCGATCCCAAATGCCGTGCGCGCCTCCTCCGATGCCTGCCCCTCGAACTGCGCCGCCAGCCGCCGAGGGTATCGCCACTTGACCTGAAGGGGTTCCCCTTCCCGCTCCCGGTGCATGGAAAACGTCACCCTCCCAGTCCCCTTGCGCGCCTCCTCCGCCGAATTTCCGTCACCGTCGGCAGGGCGCCCCACGCACGGAAACAGAAAGAGCGCAACCCCAAGGCACAAGCCGACCCTATTCACCGGGCCTCCTCCACCCTCAACCCGCGGATCGTCCCCACAAACGGCCCCTCCGCCGCATATGCTCTCATCATCGCCATCACTCCTTATACCCCTTGCGCTTTCTCTCCTGCACGAACTCGCGGGTCCGTCGGAAGATCTCCATCTCGCCGGTGAATCGCGGGTCCCCCGTCCGTCGCCCATATTCCTCCAGCTGCGCCCGCAGCCTCGCCTTGGCCTCAGCGTGCCCGGGGGAATCGGCCAGATTCTTCACCTCCCAGGGATCCTCCAGGCAGTCGTACAGCTCTTCCCGCGGGCGCGGGGCCACCAGCAGCGGGATAAACCGCCTTACCCCGGGGTGATCCGGGTGCCCCTCGATCAGGCCGATCTCGCTCTCCGACTCCGCCGTCTTCGGATACTCGGCATCCGGCAACGCTCGCTTGGGGTCCAGCACCCGCCGCGGGCCATCGGAAAAGTTCACGATATACTGGTATCGCTCGTCCCGTATCATGCGCGCCGCGAGGTTGACCGGATCGAATTCCCCGTGCCACTCTAGTCCCGCCGCCGTCCACGAGCGCACCGGGTCGATCCTCCCGGAGGCCCCGGAATCCAATATCCCCATCAGGCTCCTGCCGCTCATCGCAGCCGGCACCGGCAACCCCGCCGCCTCCAAAATCGTCGGCGCAAAATCGATGAAATTCACGAAGTCATCCACCTTGCGCCCGGGCTTGACCCGCGCGGGCCACATCATCGCCAGCGGCATCCGCACGCCCCAGTCGTACAGGTTCGTTTTTGATCGCAGGACCTGGGTCCCGTTGTCCGAGGTCACCATCACCAGCGTGTTCGCCAATTCCCCGCGCGCCTCGAGTACCTCCAGCACGCGCCCCAGGTCTTCATCCGCATGACAGATCTCATACAGGATATTCGCGCGGGCCCGCCGCACGCCGGGCGTGTCCGGCAAGAATCCCGGCACCCCGACGTCCCCGAGGCCCACGCCGTGCCTCTCCGCCAGTTTCCGATCATTGCCCTTCGCGCACGGGCTGTGCGGCTCCGTGCATCCCACCCAGAACCAGAATGGCTTGCCCCCCGGCCGCGCGTCGAGAAACGCCTCGAAATTCCCGGCGTAATCCACCGGGTTGATCCCGCTCTCGGCCTCCCGCCTCACCTTGTTGTAAAGATCCCCCGCGGGATTTCGCTTCCTCCCCGAGTTCTCCAATACCCCCGGCCCCCAACCCTTGCCCGTGTGGCCCGCATGATATCCCCCGGCCTCCAGCAGATCCGGCAAGGCCGGGAACTTTGCCGGCACCCACGCCTGGATGAACGCCCCCTCCTCCAATTCCCAGAAATTCCTCCCCGTCAAAAGCGCCGCCCGCGACGGCGCGCACGACGGCGCCGACGTGTAGCCGTGCGTGAACAGGACCCCCTCCCGCGCCACCCGATCGAAATGCGGCGTCGGGATCTTGGACCACCCGTACGCGCTCCGCTCCAGCCAGCTCTCGTCATCGGTGATGAAAATCACGAAGTTCGGGCGCCCGGGCGCCGCGGCCGCCCAACCGCCCGTCGCGACGAGAACCCCGATCGTGGCCACCCAGAAACAAACCCGCTCCTTCTTCCGCATGCCAGGATCCTGCCACGCCGCCACCCTACCGACCAACCCCGATCATGCCGCCCGGGGCCGGCGCCACCGTGGAAGAAAATCGCTCACCCGCTTTGGCGCAAAGCGGTGCGAGGACGCAGCGCACCCGCTTGGAAAAATGTAGCCGAAGCCGTGAGGCTTTGGCGGCCAAACGCTCACGCGTTCGGCTACGGGAGGCGATGGGCAATTTTCGAGCCAGCCTGGCGGACTTCGCCAAGTCCGCCAGCCTGATAGGAATGTCACCACCCCTTCACCGTCTCCACCATCGCGAGGATGTTCTCCACGGGCGTGCCCGCCTGCGCGTTGTGGCACGAACAGCAGATGTAACCCTCCCTCCCGGCCCCCAGCGTCTCGAGGCAATGCCGCGTCTCACGCCTCACGTCGTCCGCCGTCCCGCGCGGCAGAGCGAACTGGTTGTCGATGCCCCCGTGGAAACTCACCCGGCCGCCGAAGTCCCGCTTTAACTCGGCGCAATCCATGCCGGGGCAAACGTGCTGGATCGGGTTGAGCACGTCGATCCCGCACTCGATCAGCGGCCCGATCAGATCCCGCGCGGCGCCATCGGTGTGATAGAAGACGCGCAGCCCGTGCGCGTGGATGAGATCGCACCAGCGCCGCATCCGGGGTTCCAGATGCCGCCGCCACATCGACGGGGAAATCATGAGGTTCTGTTGCCCCGCGATGTCGTCGCTCACGAACACCAGATCCAGGTGCTTCGCCGATCGCGCGAAGAAGCGCCGCATCATCTCGGTCTGGATGTGCTCTATCCGATCCAGGACGGCATCGACGTAGTCCGGGTCCTCGATCAGATCCACCAGGGCCGTGTCCAGCCCGCGCATCTGGCAATAGATCTCGAGGAACGACACCCACGGGCCGATCACGGCGTACTCCGCCGACGCCCGCGCCGCCTGCGC
>JADLBR010000322.1 GCA_020847615.1 Verrucomicrobiia bacterium | reverse complement strand
TCGCCGGATCATAGGTCGCTATGGGCTGCCATGAATCCGACGAGAGGGCGGGTGAGCCCTCCACGATCAGCGGCACGCTCCCCATATCGGCATCCCGCGACAGCGTCAGCGACAGGATGCCCCCCTGATCTCGCAAGGCGGGGATGCGATCCCATTCGCCCACGAGCGGCTGTCGCCCCAAGCACAGCTCGATGGCGTTGGGCACGCCGTCAAAGTCCGGATCCGCGTGGGGCGCGGCCCAGCCGGGCGAGGTTCCCGGTGGAAATGCCCGCGCCTCCCAGCACGCGTAGGGCGAATCGGGCACAAACCGGATATCGAGATGCGCCGCGCCACCGACATCGGAATCGTGAGCCCGAATGCAGTAGCGGCGCCCGGCTGAGACGGTCACCGAATAGACATCGGGCCAATCGATGTCGTCCTGCCGCTGCTCGCTCAGTTCCGAGATCGACGTTCCCTCGAAGACTTGGGTGAATACCCAGAAGGACCCGCGACTCTCGTCGATCACAAGTCGCCCATCGCAGGGTGCGGTCCATGCCCACCAGACCGTCTTCGAGGTATCGGAGAAGGTGGGTTCGCCCGGTTCCCATGTGGCGCCATAGCAGCTTCCCCAGACATTTGTCGCGATCCCGGTCAGAACCGCAGCATCGGCGAAATTGTCGTTGGGCGGCGGACCCGCGTCCGCGAAATGAAGCCGAAGGTAGAACCATGCGTCGGTGCCGCCCGCCCACCAGTCGCTGCCGCCACCCGCCGCGGCTATGCGATAGCAGGTTCCAGACGTCACGGGAAAAGACACTGTGGTGGGTGGGGGCAACCAATTGTAAGGCACCATGCCCACTAACGCCAGGTTCGTCACGTCATCGCCCGTATAGACCGCCAGCTGCGGGGCATCGGAACCGACCGTTAGGCAACCGTCGGCGGGTGCTGCCCACGTCCACCAGACCGAGCGGCTTGAGCCAGCCCACGACTCGCTGTGGGCGGGCTCGCCCGGCTCCATCGTGGCACCGAAGTTGTGCCCCGCCGTTTCGACATGCTCGCCCGACAGGGGGATCGCGTCGGCGAACGCGTCGTTCGCCGGGGGCGATGAGGCGGCGTTGAACGCAAGGCCGAATCGTACCGGCCCGGCTGTTTCGTCGTATCCGGCAATGCAGATGTGATATTGAGTGCCCCCTGTCACCCAGAGCGACCCAGCGGCCTCCTCGCCGGCATCCTCATCGTATTCCGAGGCCATTTCGCTCAACGCAGCGAGTGATGAGCCGGTATAGACGGCCCAGACGGGCGCCACGTCATCTCCCTGCGCCGCAAGCGACAGGACGCCATCGGCGGGCGCGGTCCATCGCCACCAGATCGAGTTGTGAGCGTCGTTCCACTCGCCCCAATCGCCGCCGTGCAGGGGTTCCCCCGCCTGCCGCGTCGCGCCCGCGGTGTTCCCCCATGTTTCGAAATCCGAACCCGCGACCACGTAAGCCGCCGCGAAATGGTCGTTGCCCGGCGCGGGAGGCACGCCCGCGCTGAAGTGCAGTCCCAGTCTCAGGAAACCCTGCGCGCCCTCATCGCCGTCCACCACGATGGGATAGACCTGCCCCGCGGCCACCCGTGTGGTGAGCAGCGAGCAGCCCCCCGGACCCGAATAATCATCCGAGCTCTGGCGACTGGCGGCCGAGATGATCGTCCCCGCATAGACCGCCAGGCCTGTGTCGAACGTGCTGCCATCTGTGGACAGGGTCAGGAATCCATCGCCCGGCGCGATCCACCACCACCAGACCGACGAGGCGGCCGACACAGAATCGGTATGCTGGGGCTCCCCCGTTTGCTTCGTGGCGCCGAAGTTGTGCGCCAACACCTCGGCGTCGTTACCCGCGATCTGCGCGGCGTTCTGAACGTGGTCGTTCGCCGGCGTCCCCACAACGTCGTCCCGGAAATCGAAGTGCAGCTTGAAGGTCCCCTCGTCGCCCTCGTCCCCGGCCACCGCGAAACGGTAGGTCGTTCCCGCCAGCGCCCGAAAGGTGACGCGGGCCAAGCCGTGCTCGAATGCGCCGCAGGCATCGCTGCCGACCTCGGTGCTCTGCAGGGTCGAGAGCTGCGTGCCCGTGTAGACGGCGAGGCACGCGTACATCGAGTTATCGGAAAGCATCACGGTCGCCACACCGTTCGAGGGCGCCGTCCATCGCCACCAGACCGAGTTCGTGCTGTCACTCCAGTAGTGGCCGGGCTCGCCATATTCCTGCGTGGCGCCCCCATTGTGTGCCGGGGCCCGATACGTCGTGCCCGTGATGGCGATGGCGGCCGCGAAGGCGTCGTTCGCCGGCGGCAACGCGGTCGCCTCGTGTGCGATTCGCGCGCGAAATGCGCCGCGCGGGTGCCCGGAGGCCGCGATGCGATAAATGGTGTCCTCAAGAACCGGAAACACCAAGCCGCGCGCCAGTTCGGAGACATCGCCGAGCGCCGCGATGCTCGCGAGGTTCGAGATGGAGTCCCCCGTGTAAACAGCGAAGCCCGTCTCACCATCCAGCAGGCGCAGGGAAGCGATTCCGTCCGAAGGCGGCGTCCATGTGTACCACACCGACTGTGTCTGGCCGTAACTGCCGGGATGCTCCGACTCGCCGGCCTCGAAGGAGGCCCCCAAAAAATGGCCGACGAATTCGCTATTGGTGCCCGCGAGCGTTTCCGCGGCCGCGAAGGCGTCGTTGGACGGCGATGCGCCGCCAGGAAACAGGCGCAGCTCCGCGGGCATGGGCGGAGAAAACGGGGTCCGGTCCCTTGCCGCGAGCCGATATTCGGTCCCCGCCGTCACCTCGCACGCGAGGCCGTCGTAGGAATCTGCCGATGCCACGAGGGTCAGACTCGTGAGCGAGGCGCCTGCAGAGAGCAACCATTCGATATCTTCCGTGCCCTCGACGGTCAGCACGGTCACCACGCCGTCGGCGGGCGCCGCCCAACGCCACCACACCGAATTGGTCATGGAGTCGTACTCGACCGCGGCTGCGACCTCGCCCGGCTCCAGCGTCGCCCCCGAAAGTGCCACGGCGAAGTTCGCCGTCGCACCCACCAGCGGGATCGCGTTTGTGAACGCGTCGTTCGGGGGCGGCATCTCGGCGCCCGTGTCCAGTTCCAAGGCGAGCCGGATTTGTCCCGTCCCGTCGTGGAACTCCCGGGCTACGACGAAGTGATAGGTGGTACCGGCCGCAACGGGTACCGCGAGATGGCTCGTGTCGGCATACGTCACATCGGCGCCATCCGCGATCTGAATCAGATCGTCGAGGCCCGATCCGGTGTACACCGCAAGAAACGTGTCGAAGGAACTCCCCTCGGTCGAGAGGGCCAGCAAGCCGTCATGCGGGGCCGTCCACCGCCACCAGACGGTCTCGGAGCCATCGTCGTCGTCCGGCTGTCCCAGGTGATACGGCTCCCCCTCCTCGACCGTCGCGCCCACGTTGTGGCCGAACACCACGACGTTCGTCCCGACGATCTCGATCGCATCGGCGAAGTCATCGTTCGTCGGCCACGGGTGGTTGAGCAGGTGCGCGAGGTTGTCCCCGCGGGCCGCCGCACCCCAAACGCACGCCAGGGCCACGCAAAGGGCGGCCGGTCTTCGGCCGCGACCCTGCGGCAAAAAACACGGATTCATCCCGGCGCCGATCTTACGCGGATCGACCCGACCGACAAGACCATTGGCGGTGGGGTCCGGACGATGCCGGGGTGAGCAGTTCTCCTAATGCGCGCCATGGGCCCCCGATCATCGGGATGAAGCCGCGGGGTGATGATCGTGCGGCCGGGGCGCTACGGTTTCCCATTCTTCCGATCGTCGGGTGGCGCCCCGAGCCTCCAGATGCCGGCCAGGAGGCTGCCGATGATGGAGTGGAAGGTGGCGGAGATGGCGCAGGGGACGGCGGTGAGGGGATCCGCGAAATGGCGCTGGGCGAGGACGGTTCCCAGCCCGGAGTTCTGCATGCCGACCTCGATCGAGAGCGTCCGGCGGTCGGTGGCGTTGAAGCCGACGAACCGCCCAAAAAGATGACCGAGGGCGAAACCCCCGGCGTGCAGGAGGAATACCCCGATCAACATCTTCGCCCCGGATTCGAGCACGGCCTCGCGGTTTTGGCCGACGATGCTCGCGCAGATCAGCGCGATCGTGAGCACCGACACGAGCGGGGCCACCGGAAGCACCGCCTTCACCAGCCGCGGGAAGCCGTGGTGCAGCGCGAGTCCCGCGACCAGCGGCAGCAGGACCACCTGCACCGTGCTCCACAGGAGGCCGGCCGCATCCACCGGCACGTAGGTGCCCGCCAGCCACGACGCGAGCAGGGGCGTCATGAAGACGGCGCCGAGCGTGGAGCACATCGTCATCAGCACCGACAGTGCCACGTTGGCCCGGGCGATATAGGTCACCACGTTGGACGCGGTGCCCCCCGGGCAGCAGGACACGAGGATGAGCCCCACCGCGAACGGCGTCTCCAGCCGCAGCAGCCGGGCGATGCAGAAACCCAGCAACGGCATGATGGTGTATTGGGCGACGAAGCCCGCGCCCACGGACCACGGGGTGCGCAGCACGCGCCTGAAATCATCCACGGTCAGGGTGATCCCCATGCCCAGCATGATCACCGCCAGGCCCCACACGATCATCGGCCCGCGGAACCAGGCGAACCACTCCGGCCGCGCGAGGGCCAGGGAACTGCACGACAGCACCCACAGGGGGAAGGCGTTCGCCAGCACGTTTAATATCTTCGCCATCGCCGTACCTCCTGGGCCGCATCGGCACATCATGTGGCCACGGAAATGGGCGGCTTTCCAGCCAGAAAAGACTGTGACACGGACTCAAGGTTAGCCTAAGGCCGTAGCCGAGCCGGTAACGGCTTGGCCGAACGACCAAACGCTCACGCGTTCGGCCACGCGCAAGCCCGTGGCGCTTTCCCCGGCCGGTGGCACCCCGCCTGTGGGGCGTGGATGTCGAGAACATGGAGATTCCATAGGCCGCGCATTCGAAGTGAATTAGTCGAGCTTATATAAATGACAAAGCAATTCCATTGCGTCTGATGGCCATCTCCCACAGTGTGCCGCGATGTTTTTCATCGGCGGCGAGCGAAGGGCGATATCCGTGGCGTTGGCCGCGGCGCTGGGCGCGCTGTCGTTGCGGGCGGGCGAGATCGGTCCGGCGGCGGGGACATCGTCGCCGGTCCAGGGGGGCGACTGGTCGCCGGTGGTGTCGCTCTCGGCGGATGAATATTACGACAGCAACGTCTACATCTACGAGTTCGGGGAGCTGGCGGGCCAGGATTCGATGGTGACGCAGATCGAGCCCGAGATGGGCGTGCGGTGGAAGGACGGGGATGACGAGCCGTCGGATTTCCTGTTTGCCTATCACCCGCGATTCACGTGGTTCCACAGCGAGCCGTCGGAGGATCACATCACGCACTCGGTCGACTGCAAGCACTCTGGCCACAGCGGCATATTCTCGTGGGAGGCGACCGGCCGCATGGCGTACGTGGATGGCGACCGCCAGGGGTTGCTGTTCCTGGGGCCGGGCGGGGCACCGGCGATCGGTGGATTCCAGGTGCGCGATCGGCGGGAGTCCTTCCTCGCGAAGGAGACCGTGCGGCTGCGGTGGGACCTGGGGCCGGTGTTCGTCCGTCCGCAGGCCGAGGTGTACATCCACGATTTCATGACGATCCACCAGGACCTGCCGGGCTACTGCAACTATCTGGATCGGGAGCGGTTCGAGTGTGGCGCGGACGCCGGGGTGGCGATCGCGCCGGGGCTGTGGCTCGTGGGCGGCTATCGCGCGGGGATTCAGAAGCAGGACACCACGCAGTGGCATCCGGTGCACTACTCCAACGACTACCAGCGCGCGCTGGCGGGCCTCGAGGGCGAGCCGCTCCCCTGGCTGAAGCTGTCTTTCCTCATCGGCCCCAGCTTCCACCGCTTCAACGATACCGTGGCGCCCTAGTTCTCGCGAAACCAGAATCGCGTTTTCGTCGACGCGTGCCTGACGCTGAAGCCGACCCGATGGGACACGTGCGCGATCAAGGTGGGCCGCTATGAGGAGATGATCTCCAGCGCCTGCGGCGCGTACGAGGACATCCAGTACCGGGCCAACTGGGAGCATCGCTTTACCGACGCGGTGTCCGCCGCGGCCGATTTCTGGGTCTATCGCGGGGAGTTCGAGGCGCCGCACTTCCGCGATGACACCATCTACACGCCGTCGGTGAGAGTGAGCTGGAAGATCAACCGGCAGCTCTCGGCCACGGCGGGCTACACCTACCAGTGGGTCGAGAGCGACCTGCCGGCGACACCGGCCCGCGAGTACTACCGCAACGAGGTCCGCCTCGGGATCAAGGCGGTATTCTGAGCCGAGGGATCCCGGCGGCGGCCGCCGGGCGGCGGTGGCGCGGGCCGCGCGCGCGGTCCCGCCGGTGATCCGACGGGCTACTTCTTCGGGCCCGGTGGCGCCCCCTCGGGGTTATCGATGCCGAAGAGTTCCCGGGTGATGAGGTTGCTCTTGGATCGCCCGCCGTTCCACAGGTCCCATTTCGGGTCGGCGCAGCGCGCGAAGAAGGCGCGCGAGCGGTCGCGGAGCGCATCGAGGCCGGCCCGGTGCGCGGGGTCGGCTGCGAGGTTTTGGCGCTCGTCGGGGTCGGCGGCGAGGTCGTACAGCTCGGTGGGGCCCTCGTGGATGCGCTCGACCAGTTTCCAGCGTTCGGTGCGGATGGCGCGGACGTTCTCGAACTCAAAGAAGATCGCGGTGTCCCATCCGGTCATGGGTTTGCCGCGCAGCGCGGCCGCGTAGCTGCGGCCGGGCCGCGGCGGGTCGCGGGGGAGGTCGTCGGCAAAGCCGAGCCAATCGAGCAGCGTGGGCATGGCGTCGCAGTGGGAGACCATCAGGTCGATCGTCTGGCCCGCGGGGATCTGGCCCGGCTGTCGCCAGATCAGGGGAACGCGCATCGTCCACTCGTAGGCGCTCAGCGGGCGGGTGTGGTCGCCCATGCCCCAGAGGCCGTGCTGGCC
>JADLBR010000321.1 GCA_020847615.1 Verrucomicrobiia bacterium | reverse complement strand
GCGCTGACCCGAAAATTGCGCATCGCATCCCGTAGCCGAACGCGTGAGCGTTTGGGTGCCAAAGCCTCACGGCTTCGGCTACATTTTCTACCCCGGCGGTGCCCCGTCTGCGGGGCATGGGATCTAGCTCGAAAATACCGTCGGCTCGCACATAGCGGCCCGGGGACGGTCCGCACTCCACAGGCCTTCGGCCGAAATCAGGCGACATCCTGGGCCATGGCGGCGCCACGGCACGCGAGGGATTCCTGGGACTTGGGGGGGACAGTGACGGTGGATGGCGGGGAAGATGGGAATGGCGGATTGTGTTGGGCGTGGCCCATGGCATGCTCGCCTCCCTATGACTCCAGTGACGCGCGCGCTCGCCCTCGCTCTGGCCCTGGTCGCGCCCCTCCGCGCGGCGGAGCCGCTCTCCGGCCAGAAGGCCGATCACCATGGTGTCGCCCTGTATTCGGTGCCGATCTGTGGCGTGGGCGCGGCGGTCCTTGTCCCGGAGAGGCCCATCACGAGCCGGCCGTGGGTCCTCGCGCCCTCGCTCTACAACATGACCAACGCTCCCGTGGCAAATATGGCGAGGACGCAACTGGAGCTGGTGAAGCAGGGCTTCCATGTCGTCGCGATCGCGCCGGGCGCGATCCTGGGTGCGCCCGATCCCGAGAAGCGCTGGGATGCCGCCTATCGGGAGATGACCGGGCGATACGGCATGGCCCGCGAGGTCGTGCTCATGGGCCTGAGCCGCGAGGGCCTCGGCGCGTTGCGCTGGGCGTCCGAGAATCCCGGCAAGGTCTCGTGCCTCTACCTCGACAAGGCGGTGTGTGATTTCAAGAGCTGGCCGGGCGGAAAACTCGGCAAGGGCAAGGGCAGCCCGGACGATTGGGCGAGATTGCTGAAGGCCTATGGCTTTGCCGGCGAAGAGGAGGCCATGGCCTACCGGGAGAATCCCGTGGACCTGGGAGAGAGACTCGCCGCGGCGCGCGCTTCCATCATATATGTCGCCGGCTCGGGCGACGACGTGGTTCCGTACGCCGAGAATGGGTCGGTGCTGCAGAGGTTCTACGAGGGCCGGGGCCTGTTTTTTCGGCTCATGATGAATGCCGGGGAGGGCCACCATCCGCATGGTTTGGCGGACCCGTCCGAGATCGTGCGCTTCATCCGCATGAACACATACGCCGTGCCGCCCACGCATCGCGCCATCGCCTACGGCCCGCATTACAGCCAGGTGCTGGATTTCTGGAAGGCCGAGTCGGCCCGGCCGACCCCGGTGGTGTTCAACATCCACGGCGGCGGGTGGACCACGGGCACGCGGCGGGACGTCGGGTCACTGGAGGACTATCTGAAAGCGGGCATCTCCGTGGTCTCCATCGATTATCGCTTTATCGCGCAGGCGGGTGCCGAGGGCATCGAGCCGCCCGTGCGCGGTCCGCTGCACGACGCGGCGCGCGCGCTGCAGTTCGTGCGCAGCAAGGCAGGCGAGTGGGGCCTGCGCAAGGACCGCATCGGCCTGACCGGTGGCTCCGCGGGCGCATGCTCGTCGCTGTGGCTGGCCTTCCACAAGGACATGGCCGACCCCGCCAGCGCCGACCCGGTGGCGCGGGAATCGACGCGCCCTTTCTGCGCGGCGGTTTTCGTGCCACAGACATCCCTCGACCCAAAGCAGATGAAGGAGTGGACGCCGAACAGCACCTATGGCGCCCACGCGTTCGGCGTCAAAGGTGGTTTCGCCGCCTTTCTCGAGCGGCGAGAGTCGCTCCTGCCGTGGATCGCCGAGTACTCGCCGTATGCGCTCGCGTCCGCGGATGCGGCGCCCGTGTTCATGTTCTTCGGGGACACGCCGAAGCTGGGGCAGGAGCAGAAGGATCCCACGCACACCTCGAACTTTGGCGTGAAACTCCAGGAACGCCTGCGTGAGCTGGGCGCGCAGTGCGAGATCGCGTACCCGGGCGCGCCGGACGTGAGTCACCAGAACCCAAGGGACTACCTGATAGGCAGACTCAAGGAGGCGGACAGCGAATGAAAACGTACAGACCCCTCGCCGCAGCCGCGCTGCTCGGTTTCGCGCCGGCGATCTCATGCGCGATCGAGGCCCAGCCAAACATCCTCGTCTTCTACGTGGACGACATGGGCTGGGCCCAGCCCGGATGCTATGGCGGCAAGATGGCGCCCACGCCGCACATCGATGCGCTCGCCGCCAGCGGCGTCCGCTTCACCGACGGCTATTCGTCGGGCTGCGTGTGCTCCCCCGGGCGCGTCGGCCTGATGACGGGACGCTATCAGGCGCGCACGGGACACGATGCGAATCCGACCCGCGCCGGACGGGAGCTGTTGTTGGCCGAGACGACCATGGCCCAGCGGCTCAAGGCCGCCGGCTACACGACGGGCATCGTCGGCAAATGGCATCTCGGCGACACCGCGCCAGAGTTCATGCCGCCGGCCCGGGGATTCGATTTTGCCGTGGGCACCGTCGGCAACCTCGGCGAAGGCAAGGGGCCCTCTTTCTATCGCGGCCACGAGAAGATCGACGAGTTCCCGGGCGCGCCGATCACCTCGCCGGCCTACGCGCGCGAGGCCGAGGCCTTCATCGGCGCGAACAGGGACAGGACGTGGTTCCTCTGCCTGTCGTTCAACGCCGTGCACTCGCCGCACGTCGCCTCCCCAAAATGGCTCGAGAAGTTTCAGCATCTCCCGAAGCACGATCAGCAGTACGCCAGTCTCGTCGCGGAAGCCGATGAGGCGATCGGCGCGGTGATGGCGAAGCTGCATGAGCTGAGGCTGGAGGAGGAGACACTGATTTTCTTCATCAGCGACAACGGCGGCGCGTACGCCAATGCCGAGATGGGGGGCCTTCGCGGGCACAAGTGGTTCGTCTGGGAGGGTGGCATCCGCGTGCCCTGGATCGCCTCATGGAAGGGGCGCGTGCCCGGCGGTCGCGTCTCGCGCGAGCCGGTCATCCAGCTGGATGTCCTGCCCACGGCGCTCGCCGCCGCGGGCGCCGAGGTCGGGCCCGACTGGCAGCTCGACGGCGTCAATCTCCTCCCGTTACTCGAGGGAAAGGTGGAGAGACTCGACCCGCGCGAGCTCTATTTTCGCTTTGGCGTCCAATACGCCGTCCGAAAGGCCGAATGGAAGATCGTCAAGGCGGGCAAGGATCTGGAACCGATGCTCGTGAACCTCGCGCGGGACCCGGGCGAGCAGACCGACCTCTCCGCGCAGTTTCCCGAAAAGAAGCAGGAACTCCAGGCGCTGTTTGATCGGTGGAACGCCTCGATGCGGGCGCCGCGGTGGGAGGACCTGCGCTGGAATGGCGACGAGAATCGCAAGGGCATGAGGAAGGAGCGCCGAAAGGGGAAGACGGCCGAGTGAACGGATGGCTGCTAGGAGTTTGCCGGACGAAGTCCGACAAACTCCTGGGGGGTCCGGTCTGGGATATCATCCTCATGGAGTTCCGGGCGACGGGGCGCTAGATAAATTGCCATGAAAGTGATCGCCCCGTCCTTCGCCATCCTCGTTGCCGCCTCGCTGTTCGCCCAGGTGGACAAGCGGCTATTGCACGACCGCGATCTGCCGGTCATCGCGGCGCCGGGTCTCAAGATGGCGCTCACCGGGCCGTTCGCCGTCGCCAAGGGCAAATGGACCCCCGAGGGTGGCGTGCTGAACGTCATCGACATCCCCGAGGAGAAACACATTCCGGTGCTTCATCACAAGGTGGGCCTGTCGGCCGCGACCATCGAGTGCGAGTTCCGATTCGATGGACCTGGCTCATTTCTCGTGGGCTGCGACGGCGCGGGGCACATCGGGCGCGCCGTGGTGGGCGCGGCGGGCCTCAGCATCGCCGAGGATTCGGTGAAGCCGTCCCACACCCTCGCCAAACTGCCGATGGCGGTGAAGCCGGGCATCTGGCACGACCTGAGGGTGGAATGGCGGGGCGACCAGATGGCCGCGCGCCTCGACGGCAAGGAACTTCGCGCCCAGCACGCATACCTCGCGACCCCGAAATCCAGAAGCTGGCTCGCGGCATCGCAGACCGTGAAGATCCGGAACCTCAAGATCAGCGGGGAGCCCGCCCTGTCAAGCCCGTGAAAATACTCATCCCGATCGTCGCCCTGATTTGTGGCCATGCCGCGGCCGCTCAGCCCAACATCATCCTCATCCTTGCCGACGACCTCGGGGCGAAGGAGATCTCTTGTTACGGCCACGAAGAACACAGGACGCCGAATCTCGACCGCATGGCCGCGGAGGGGGTGCGGTTCGAGACATTCTACGCCAATCCCCTCTGTACCCCGACGCGCGTGGCGCTGATGACGGGGCAATACGGCTTCCACAACGGTTTCCTCGGCATGGCGGACCCGGCCTTCAAGCCCGCGCCGGATTCCCCGCAGTCGCAGATAGGCAATCACTTCACCCACGCCGACCTGCTCAAGTCGCGCGGCTACGCCACCGCGCTAGTCGGCAAGTGGCAACTCTCGGGCGAATTGCCCACGCTCATCCGCGATGCGGGCTTCGACGAGTACCGGATGTGGGCCTACGACCACAATCTGCCCGAGGGGGTCAAGCATCCGGCCCACGAGAAGGCGCTGGGCAACGCCTGCCGCTACTGGCACCCGAGCATCGTCGAGAATGGCAAGTACCTGCCGACGACGCCCAGCGACTACGGCCCCGACCTATTCAACGATTTCGTCATCGACTTTGCCCGTCGCCACAAGGACGAACCGTTCTTTGTCTATTACACCTCGGTGCTCACGCACAATCCCCATCTGGAGACGCCCGATCCGGCTCGGCCCGGCGCGCGCTGGCCCGCGACGTTCAAGTCGAACCTCGAATACCTTGACCATCTCATGGGAGATCTCCTGGCGGCGCTCAAGGCCGAGGGCCTCGATGAGAGGACGCTCATCATCTTCATCGGGGACAACGGCACCGGTGGCTCCGGAAAAGGGACCGTAACGGAACTTGGCGCGCGCGTGCCCTGCATCATCCGTGGACCCGGGGTGAGGCGCGGCGTCGTCTCGAGCGCCGTGGCCGATCTGACCGACATCATGGCCACGCTCGCCGATTTCTCCGGGGCGGAGTTGCCCAAGGATCGGCCCTTTGACGGGCGCAGCCTCGGCCCCGTCCTGCGCGGCGAGAAAGAGCAGCACCGCGACTGGATCTACAGCCACCTGGATGATGGGCGGGTGCTGCGGGACACGCGATGGCTCCTCGAGATCGCCAAGGGTGGCCGGGGCGAGAAGTTCTTCGACTGCGGCGAGAGCCGCGACGGCACAGGCTACAAGGACGTCACAAACTCCGATGACCCGGAGGTCAAAGCCGCGCGCGCTCGCTTCGCCGAGATACTCGCCTCGATGCCCGAACCGAAGCCCCGGGACGGCCTGACGCCAAAGTCGCAGACGCAGATCAAGGGAGAGCGCGGAACCAAGAAGGATAGGAAGCAAGGGGAGGGGGCCCCAGAGGAGCGCGCCTCGCAGCCCGAGGGCAGGTCGGCCGATCACCGGGCGGCCCGATTCGGCGCGCGCGACAAGAATGGAGACGGGCTCATCAGCCACGGCGAGTTCATGATCACCCTCGCGGGCAACGACCAGGACGCCGGCGAGGCCCGCTTCAAGAAACTGGACGCCAACGGCGATGGCAGCCTCACGAGGGAGGAGTTTCTCGGCACCGGAACCAAGCCGAAATAGGACTCCGCTGATGCGAGAATTCGATTCTCGCGCAGGGGCGCGGGGACATCGGTGATGGCAGGTCGAAACGAGAATCCCGTAGCCGAACGCGTGAGCGTTGGGCCGCGGGTCGCCCGAGGACCCTGCAATCCGTGAATGCGCTCACGGTAGCTGGGGCGCCGCTGGGGGTCGCGCGCCTTGGCGCCCTGCTGCTCGCATCGTTCACGATGGCGCCGGGACTTGCCGCCGAGCCCAGGCCCGTATGCCGAGCCGAGTTTTGTGCCGCGTTCGCCTCGAAGCCCTCGACGGTCGTTGAGGAATCGGATCAACCGATGTTGCGGATTCGCTCGACCGGTGGTGGCCCCCTGCTACGTTCCCGCGATGATGGAACGGGTTGAGATGGGGTCGGCGGTCCCCCGGATGGCGGTGGGGGGCGCTTGTGCCCGCAGGGATGCCGAAGGCAGACTCCCATCCGTATGAGCCACACGATGGCACTTGCGATCGGGTCGCTGTTGGCGGCGATCGCAGCCCCGTGCGGGTGCGTGGCGGCGGCGCCATCGGCCACACCCAACGTCTTGCTGATCATCAGCGACGATCAGGGGTTTGGCGACTTTGGATTCACCGGCAACGGGCTGGTCCAGACGCCAAACCTGGACCGCCTCGCGGGAGGGTCTGCCGTGTATCGCAATTTCTGCGTGGCCGCGGCGTGCTCTCCGACCCGCGCGGCGCTGTTCACGGGGCGCGATCATCTCCTCACCGGGGTGTGGGGCGTGGGCGATCGCGCCGGGCTGCGCGATGACGAGGCGCCATGAAACAGGCATTCGCGTTATTCGCCGCCTCCCTTCAGGTGGCCACCCAAGGCCCCGTGATCCATGCGGAGGCGCCGCCGAACATCATCGTTATCCTCGCCGATGATTTGGGATACGGGGATCTGTCGTGCTACGGGGCGACGAAGATCAAGACGCCGAACATCGATCGGTTGGCCCGCGAGGGCATGCGCTTCACCGACGCGCACACGGCGGCGTCGGTCTGTTCGCCGTCGCGGTACGGGCTCATGACCGGGCGGAGCCCTTGGCGACTTCATCTCAAGGGCAACGACTATCGCCTTGAGCCGGGTAGGCCGACGCTCGCCTCGCTCCTGCGAGGCCGAGGTTATCGCACCGCCGCCATCGGCAAATGGCACCTCGGCTATGGCCCCGAATGGGAGCACCCCCTGATTCCCGGACCGCTGGAGGCGGGCTTCGACTACCACTTCGGTGTGCCGACCAATCACAACGACCAGTTCCGCGCCTTCGTCGAGAACCGCGGGTTTTTTGGCCTGATGCCCGGCGAGACCCTGCGCCTAGTGAAGGGCCAGCAATTCCCTTCGGGACTGGCGCGGCCCCGCATCGAGGATCAGGTGGACACGACGCTGACGGGGAAGGCGCTGGACTTCATCCGCGAGAACCGGGGACGGCCATGGTTCCTCTACTTCACGCCCTGCGCCCCGCACACGCACGTCACCCCGGCTGCGCGTTTCCGCGGCACGAGCCAGTGCGGCCTGTTCGGCGATTACGTTCAGGAGTTGGACGCGCACGTGGGAGAGATCCTCGCTCTGCTGGATGAACTCGGCCTTGCCGGACGCACCCTGATTGTATTCAGCAGCGACAACGGGAGCACGCCAAGTGATTTCAAGGGCAGCCAGGGGACGGTTCTCAATTTGGCCGACCCCGGGGGAGAGATCCGCGAGAGATTCAAGACCGCGAAGCGAGACGCCCGGTCGATGGGCCACATCACCAATGGCCCTTGGCGCGACGGCAAGGGGTCGCCTTACGAGGGAGGGCACCGCGTTCCCTTCGTCGCCCGCTGGCCGGAGAAGGTCGCCCCGGGCACGGCATCGGACCAGACCCTTTGCCTGACCGACCTATTCGCCACCTTCGCGGCCATCCTCGGCGTCACGATTCCCGCGGATGCAGCGGAGGACTCGTTCGACATGCTGCCAGTTCTGACGGGCAAGGCCGCCGGTCCCGTCAGGGAGTTCACTTTTATCCAGGGCGACACCCACGACAACGCGATGGCGGTCCGATCCGGCGAATGGAAGTTGATTGAGACGAGTGAAAACAGTGCTGGAAAGGCCCATCAGTTGTTTGATCTGGCCGCGGATCCTGGCGAGACAACCGACGTCGCGAAGGGACAACCGCGGGTGGTCCAGCGGCTTGCAGCCGCCATCGACAAGGCGCGACAAGAGGGACGGACCCGGCCATGAATCGTGCTTCCGTGGAGTCCGACGCATCGGAGTCCAAGATTTCGGATTGGGCGCTATGATAAGAGGAAAGGGACAAACATGAGACATTTGTGCGGCATCATCGGCGGCCTCCTGCTGTTATCGTCGGGAGCATCGTGCGCCGCCGGGCGCCCGAACATCGTCGTCATCCTTGCGGATGATTTTGGCTATGGCAGCGCGGTATGCTGCGGGGCGGATCCGGCGCTCGTGCAGACGCCGAATATCGATCGGCTGGCCAAAGAGGGCCGGCGCTTCACCGACGCGAACACGACATCGTCGGTCTGCTCGCCGACGCGCTACTCGGTGGTCACGGGGCGCTATTGCTGGCGCACGCCGCTGAAGCACGAGGTGCTCAGCACCTTCGCGCCGCTGCACATCGAGACGACGAGGCTGACCGTGGCCTCGCTGCTCAAGAAGCACGGTTACGCGACGGCGGCGGTCGGGAAATGGCACCTCGGCTACGGCGCGGCGGACGATTCGCCGCAGTGGCGCACCGACTATTCGGCCGAGCTCTCGCCGGGGCCGCTCGACATCGGCTTCGATTACCACTTCTCCGTGCCCAGCAACCACGGCGACGTGGCGGGCGTGTTCGTCGAAAACCGCTTCGTGCACGGCCTGCGCGGCGGGAAGATTCCCGAAGGCATGAAGGTCCCCGGCCCGGCGCCGGACTCGGACGATTTTCAGGCGACCTACACCGCCGCCGACATGGAGAACGCGAAGAGCGGCGTGAAGATCCTCGACCTTGCCGCGCCCCGCCGGAAGAACCAGCGCGTGATGAAGGTGCTCACCGACAAGGCAGCGGATTGGTTGAGGCAGCAGCCGAAGCACAGGCCGTTCTTCCTCTATTTCACGCCCGTCGCGGTTCACAATCCGGTCACGCCCGACAACGACATCGCGGGCCGGAGCAAGGCCGGCCTGTACGGCGATTGGATCCACGAGCTCGACCGGAGCGTGGGGCGCATCCTCGAGGTGCTGGACAAGATGGGCGTCGCGCAAGACACGCTCGTGATCTTCTCGAGCGACAACGGCGGAGTGTTCAAGCCGGAGAGGGAGTCGCTCCAGACCGCCGCGTTCAAGGCGGGGCTGCGCGTGAACGGCGACCTGCGCGGCGGCAAGCACGACGTGTGGGAGGGTGGCTTCAAGGTGCCGTTCCTGGTTCGCTGGCCGGGCAAAGCCGCGGCGGGTTCGGTATGCCGGGAGATGATCAGTCTCGCGGACATCCTCGCGACCACGGCGGCGATCGTCGGCGAACCGCTCCCGGACCCGTCGAAGGCCGCCGAGGATAGCCGCAGCTTTCTCCCAGCGATCCTCGGCGATCCGGAGCGACCGGTCCGGGACGACATGATCGTCCACAGCGCGCCGGGCGTGTTCGCGATCCGCAAGGGACCCTGGAAATGGATCGAGGGCGTGCCCGTGGACGAGATCAAGCCCGGCGCCCGCAAGGCGCAGGCCGATCAATTCCGCCCGCAATTGTATAACACCCAGGACGATCCCGCAGAGACGAAGGACGTGAGCGCGCGGCATCCGGAGGTGGTCGCCGAGCTCCGCGCGCTGCTGAACCGCTACCGCGATGGCGGCTACAGCCGCGAGCTCCCTCCCGCCGACGTGAGGCCCTCCGTGACGGAGGCGGTGGCACTCCCGCCGCTCACCGGCACCCTCGCGATGCACGAGCCCCTGGCCGCGTTGCCCGCCAAGCCGTGGGTGGCATCGGGCGGCGAATGGCAGGCGAAGGACGGCGGCCTGTGGGGCATGCCGAAGGCCGCGGAGGACCAACCGGCAGCCCTGCGCGCGCCGCTGGCGATGACCGATGGCGCGATCGAATACGAGGTCAATTTTCGAGGGGCGAACCGGACTTCGCTCCGTGTCGAGTGGGGCGACCGCGAGGGCAGCTTTCGCCTCGTCGTCTCGCGCGCGTCGCTGGAAATGGCAAAGAATCCTTCGCGGGGCGAAGCGACGGATGCGCTGGAACCGCTCGCGCGCAAGGCGCTCAAGCTCGACTCGAACACGTGGTATCCCGTCCGCATCACGTTCAAGGGCAATGAGGCGATCGTGCAGGTCAACGACGTGACCGCGAAAGCCGCGCACGCCGTCCTGGGCCAACCGAAGACCGGCATGAACTTCCTCGTATTCGGCCAGACCGCAGGGTTCCGCAACGTGAGGGTCGCGAGGGACTGACGGCGCACCCGAAAGCAACAGATGGTGAAACGCGCACCGGTTCTCGCCGCCCTGCTGCTCGCGTCGCCGGAAGGGGTGCTGGCCGACGGCCCCCTCGGCGCGGGTGTAGGCTGCGTCGACATCACGCCCACCGAGCCGGTGGTGCTGGCGGGTTCGCCGGCTCCGAAGAAGTCGTCATCCGTGGGCACCCGCCTGTATGCGAGGGCGCTGGTTCTCTCGGCGGGCGGGCAAAAGGTGGCAATCGTCACCCTCGACACGCTGAAATACCCCGTGGAGCATGTGGTGCGGGCGCGCCGGCAGGTCGAGAAGGCCACCGGCATCCCGGCCAGTAACGTCATCATCTGTGCTTCCCACACGCACCGTGGCCCGCTGTGGAGCTATTACAAAGACCAGCTGGCGACGCCCATTGCGGAGGCGGTGGCGCTCGCGGCACGAGATCTCACGCCGTGCGGGCTCGGAGCCGCGAAGGGCAGGGTGGAAGGCGTGAGCGAGTGCCGCAGGGTGATCAAGGACGGGCAAGCCTGGAACCGGTGGCAGTTGCCTCCTCAAGAAGCCGACACATATCCCGCGGAGGGCTCGGCCGATCCCGATTTCGATGTGCTGGCGGTGATCGGCAAGGGTGGCAGATACAAGGCGGTCGTGTATAACTTCGCCTGTCACGCCGCCAATACCCGGGATTCCGTCGTGTCGTCGGATTATCCCGGCGATGTCCAACAGGTCGTCCAAGAGCGCCTGGGCTATGAAGTGCCCACGCTGTTTCTCGCCGGCGCCTGCGGTGACGTGAATCCCATCTACAGCGTGAATCAGGAGATCCTTGGCGAGAAACTCGGCGGAGAAATCCTGCGGTGCCTTGGGCAACTCGAGCCAGTCGCCAGGCCGTCGCTCGCGATCCAGACCCGCGAAATACAGATGCCGGGACGCGAGCATCCCGATTTCAAGGAGGCGGAGATCGCCCGCAACTGGCCCGGCCCGCTCGAGCATTACAGGAAGGCGTTCCACCACATGAAGGAAATGGCAAAGCCGGGCTACCCGTGCTTCCTGACCGGCATCCGCATCGGCGACGATTTCGCGATCGTGACCAATCCCGACGAGCTGTTTTGTGAAATCGGGCTGAGCATCAAGAAGCAATCGCCCTTCAAACACACCATGGTCGCGGAGCAGACCAACGGCGCCCACGGCTACGTGCCCACGGCGAAAGCCTTCGAGGGCGGCAGCTACGAAACCTGGTTTGGAGAGCACTCCTATCTCACCACCCGCGCCGGCGAGATCATCGAAAAAGAGTCGCTGGAGATCCTGAATCAGCTGAAGGGCAGAAGATAGTAGAGATATGGATGTTCCCACGACACGCGTTGGGTGCGGCGTTGGTCGTGTTCGTTGCGGGCGGTAGCGGCGCTGGCCAGGGTCGCCCACGCGCCAGACTATTCAGGGCTATCTCGGGTGGAACGGGGAGTGACCAAAGGCACCACTCTGGGCCCGTTCGCCGCGGTCTTGGTTCCGCCAGGCGGTTTTCGGCGCGACCTGCTTACGTCTCATGGCCTGCGAGCGTCAATGGCGCTTCCAGAGCGTTGAAGTGTCTGGCCCAGATGCTGGTGGATGCGGCGGTGGAATTGTCGCTGGGCCTGTGGCAGAAGGAAGGTCGCTAATAGCCCGTTGAATAGTCCATCCCTGACCAAGACCGAACCGGTCCGCGAGGCCGCGGGCCCTCCCGACGCAACCCGGGAGGGACGCCGGCCTCGGCGTCCGATGGCGTTCTTCAACAGGCTGTTAATCGTGCCCGCCCGCGAGGCCGAATCCACGGGGGCTCGACTATTGCCCCAGAGACCTTAGGAACAGTCATGGAACACATACCAGCTCTCGCCACCCTCCTGCTCGTGTCACTGGCCGGCGTGCACGCCGCCGACTCCAAGCCATCCGCCGCACGGCGCGACGACGCCCTCTGGCTCCGGATGAAGGGAACTCTCGTCTTCCAGGATTCCTTCGACCGCCAGGAGGACGGGAATCTGGCCAAGGCCATCGGCAACGGCTGGAACAGCGCCACGGCGGACCGCGTGCCGCACATCAAGATGGCCGATCTGGACGGCGGCGTCCTCAAGATCGCCAGCGCGACCAAGGAGGCGGGCCATGCGGCGCACATCCACCACGAGGCCGGGTTCACCGATGGGGGCGCGGTGGTGCGCTTCCGTTTCCCCGGCTTGAGCAAGGACGATTCCCTGCAACTGGGCTTTGTCGATCGCGAGTTGAAGGACGTCCACGCGGGGCACCTGTGCTACGGCATCCTCTCGAAAAGCGGCATCACCCTCATCGATCACAAGACCGGCGTGATGAACCTCGAGATTCGCAAACGTCGCGAGGAGATCGCCGCGCGCAAGGAGAAGACGCCCCCCGACCTAGAGGCGCTTCTGAAGACGAAACAGGTCACGGTCCCGTGGAAGGCCGACACGCAATGGCACGACCTGATCCTCGTCACCGAGGGCGACGAGATGCGCCTCAGCATCGACGGGCGCCTTCTCGCCAGCCATCGCTCCGAGGGCTTTGCTCACCCGATGAAGCGGTGGTTCAGTTTCCTGGTTCCGGGCACGGTGTGGATCGATGACGTGAAGATCTGGCGAGTCCGGTGAGGCGCGCGCGAGGCGCACACGGAACGGGCGGTGGAACTTCGGGCACTGTCCATGGGTCGGGCGCTTTCGGATTTTTTGACTGGCCGCGCAACCGCGGCGGCGCCCTGGCGTCTATAGGGGTATATGAGATGTCGTTTGCGACGCCGGGTGCGCGGTGGGCTGGCGACACTCTCTCTGCTCGGCATGAGCCTGGGGTCGGGCGCGGTGCCTGCCAGTTACGATCCTCTCGCGAAACCCGGGGGGGTCGCCATCGCGCGCCAGGATCTGGTGGTGCATGATTCGGGCCGGGACAGGGAGATCCCAGTGCGGGTGTATCTGCCCGGCGGTACCAACGCCGCTCCGGTGGTGCTCTTTAGCCATGGCTTGGGCGGTAGCCGCGAGGGCTGCGCCTATCTTGGGGAGCATTGGGCGGCGCGGGGCTATGTGGGGGTGTTTCTCCAGCATCCGGGCAGCGATGAATCGGTGTGGCGAGACCAGCCCATCGAGGGGCGCATGGCCGCGATGCGCGAGGCCGCCTCGGGCAAGAACTTCATGCTCCGCGTCATGGACATCCCGGCGGTGCTCGACAGACTAACGGAGTGGAATGGGTCACGGGGACATCCCTTGCGCGGTCGCCTCGATCTGGGCCGCGTGGGGATGTCCGGCCATTCGTTTGGTGCGGTGACGACCCAGGCCGTGAGCGGCCAAACGTTCCCCGTTGTCGGCGCGCGATTCACCGATGGGCGGATCAGGGCGGCGATCGCATTCAGCCCGAGCCGTCCGAAACGCGGTGACGCCTCGGCCGCATTCGGGTCCGTGGGAATCCCATGGCTGCTTATGACCGGGACGCGCGACATCGCGGTCATCGGCGACACCGACGTCGCGTCTCGGCTCGCCGTATTTCCCGCGCTGCCGGCGGGGGACAAGTATGAGCTGGTCCTTTTTGACGCCGAGCACTCCGCGTTCGCCGATCGCGCGCTGCCTGGCGACAAGATGGGGCGCAACCCGAATCACCACCGCGCCATCCTCGCGCTGTCCACCGCCTTCTGGGATGCGTACCTCCGGGGGGATGCCGGCGCTCTGGCATGGCTGCCGGGCGATGAAGCGCGATCGGTGCTGGAGGATAAGGATCGGTGGCGGCTGAAGTGACGGGTCCGTCTGGCATGCGCGCGACTCGTTCCAGATCGGCCTTGGAGGCCGCGTTCGCTGTGGCAGACGCCTGCTTGGGGATGTCCCCCGGTGGTCCGGTTTCCTAAGTTCATGGGTTCCTGACCGTCTTCCGACGGGGCAGTATTTTGGGCGCGGCCGGTAGCGCCGATGGTATCGCTGCCCCTACCAGCTCACTTGCACGCGCATGAAGCGCCGAGGATGGGTGGGATCGGTTACCGGATAGGCATCCTGCACTTCCACGGTTCGCGTTTCGCCGATTACGGACTCGGTGACGGACACACCATCGAGCAAGGGCACCGTCGAGGCCCCATTTACGCTGGCGGCGAGGTCCGCCCATGGGCCGGTCAATGCGTCGCTGCCTTGGACAACTATGGAGACATCCGTTTGCGCGACGACTCGGGCAAACCGCAGCGCGAGCCTGCCGCCGAGCTCACGGGCCTGAGGTCGGGTAGCCGTTGACGGGACGTTCGGCTCGCCGCCCAGGGCGTACTCCACAATGTTCACCGCGCCGTCCCGATCGACATCGATGAGGTTGCCCGATACGGACGGGTTGTCCCAATACTCTCCGAAATTTGCCTGCCGCCAGTCCGTGATCGGCGCGTCCGCGGCCACCGTCAGGACAAAGCTGTCGATGGCGGTTTGCGTCCCGTCGCTGACGGTGAGGGTGATGGTCGCCACGCCGCTCTGGTTTGGGGCGGGCGTGACCCTGACGGTCCGACCGTTGCCAGAACCCGAAAGCACGATATTCGCCGCGGGCACCAGCAGCGTGTCCGACGATGATTTTGTCAGCACGAGCGCGTCGGCGGCGGTCTCGGCATCCCCGACGACCACGGCCAGTTCCGGGGTGGCGGTGTCTTCCGCGATCGCCTGATCGGCCAGATCGCTGATCGTGGGGGCATCATTGCACACGTTGACGATGTCGGCGATCTCGGACGCCGACAGGCAATGGTCGTAAAGCCGGACTTCGTCCATGTGGGAGCGAAACCGGAACTGCGTGGCCATCGCCCCGACATGAAATGTTGCCGCGGTGGCGAAGTCCGTGCGGATGGTCCCCGCCGCGACCGCGATTCCGTTCCGATACAGCGTCACCGCGCCACCGGCGCGATCCACGGACGCTGCGACATGCTGCCACCGATCAAAGGCGACGGCGCCCGGAGCGGATCCGACGTTGGCCCCCACGGTCCCGTTGCCCGTGGCAAAGATGAGTTTCCCGTCGCCGGTGTTGAATCCGTTCACGTAGAACCGGAAACCGTCGGTGGACGCGCCCCCGGCGGAGTTCGCCGCGATGGTCTGGATCTGCGCCGTCCCGCTGGGGACAAAGATCCAGGCGGCGATACTGAACCTGTCGCCGAGCGGGAGGGGGCTGGCGCTCGATGCGCCGTCGGTCGTGCCATTGAACGCGAGCGACTGGTCGCCCTGCTTTCTTGTCGCGACCGAGAACACCGGGACCCCGCTATGCGCCAGCGCCCAACCGCCCCCCGTCACGTCATCGAGCGTGCCGTCGAAAGGCCAGCGCGCGATTGCCCCGGCGACGCCATCCGCGGGCACGACCGTGACGCGGAAGCTGTCGCTGGCGCTGAGGCCCCGCGAGTCCGTCACCGTGACCGTGATGTTGGCGGCCCCAGACGCGTTCGCCCTCGGCGTGACGGTCACGGTGCGATTCGTGCCGCCGCCCCCGAAAACGATGGCGTCAGCCGGAACGAGGGCGGGGTTCGACGACGCGCCGGAGACGACAAGGGAGCCGGGCGGCGTCAGGTCGTCGCCGACGGAAAAGGCCAGCGCGGGGGTGGACTCGCCCTCGCCGATCGTCTGTGTCGCGACGTTTCCGATGGTCGGCGGATTGTTCCAGATATGCGTGGTGCTTGCCGGGGTGGAGAATTCCATGGCCTGATTGACGGCCTCCACCTCGATAGAGACGGACGGCTCGTCCCCGGCGCGATCCAGCGCGGGGATGAAGCAGGCATCTCGGCTCGCCGCCCAGAGCCACGTGCGGCCGCCGTCGCCATTGCGCCGGTACACATTATAGTAGCGGACATCGGACGAGGCCGATGGTGTCCAGCGCAGGCGCAGTGAGTCCCGCGTCGCGCTCACGGCATAGGAGTTCTCCACATGGACACCGGTGGGTGCATCCGGTGTCGAAGGTGACCCATCGTAAATAGCCAGCTCGCCCATCTGCATTGAGTAATCGGCGATGGCGCCGGTCGCGGCCGGATCGAACAGCAGCCCGATGTACCCCAGGGTTCGCCCCGCGTGCGCCGCCAGGCTGATTGACTTCGTCGCCCAGCCCGTGCCCGCCCGGTTGCCGACATCGAGATAGACCGTGGTTCCGGGCGCATCTGCGAACGCGAGCGCGACCCTCATGTTCGTCTCTTCGAAAGCGTCGGTGTCCCTGTACGCGATGCGCAACGTGGTCCCGGGGGTGATGGGCAGGTTGGCCTGGTAGAGCCGCAGCTCACTGGCGGCATCCAGGTTACCGGCGATCCGCAGGCAGCTGCCCCCGGTGTAGGCGTCTTTCCAATACCACGCGGGCGTGAGGCGGTTGGTGCTCGCCGTGTCCAGCGCCCATTGCCACGAGGGCAGGATATCCTGCGTGGTCAGATTGTGCCAGTTGAACACCACCCCATCGGCATCGAGCGCCGGCCGCACGAGCGTTCCCCGCCAATAGAAACGGTTCCCGTGGCCGACGTTGAACCCGCTCACGAACGGCAGTTGCTGGAGCGGGCTCCACTCTTGAACGTAGTGGGCCAGCCCCTCCCAATCCGTGTCGCTGGCGGTGTTCGGCGTATCGGAGGGATCCTCGTTCGGGCCCGCCCAGAACTTGCGCTCCCGCTGGTAAAACAGCGTGCTGTCGTTCCCCGACTTATCGAAAGTCCAGTTCGGCTGATACAGCCCGACCGAGGCGCGGTGGGCGGCGCCATCAGGGAACAGGAAGTTCCAGTTTGCGGCGGTGTCGTATCCGTCGGACTGAACGTCGACGCCGAAGTATAATTCGTACCGGCTGCGCGCCAATCCCGTGGCCGTGTTGGCGCCATTCGTGACATTGGCGGCAGACCACCCGAAGTCGGCGAAGAAAGTGTCGCTGACCAACGTGCCGCCATCCTGGAAAAAGGCATCGTTGCTCGCATTGAGCGTATTCTGCCACGAGACCGTCCCCGACTCCGTCATGGCGTCGTACCACATGATCCTGAGGCCCGAGTTCGATTGGATGTACTTAAGGAAATTGCGGACCTCCGAGGCGAGCGCCGCGTCGCCGCCGCCGGTCTCTTGATTCACGAACCACCCGTCGAAACCGCAGTAATTGGCGATGGCTATCAATTTGTCAGCCACCGGGTACGTGGATCCCGTCTTCTGGACCATCGCCTGCACCCATTCGATTTTCCCGCCGTACGCCGTTGGCGGAAAAAAGACATTCCCGAACACCGGGACACCGCTGCGATGCCCCGCGTCGATCAGCGTGGGGTTGGGGGCGAGGATGATTCCCGCCCCGGCGGAACCCCCCCACATGACGATCTGGTCGAGGTAATGCCAGTGCGCGAAAGCGTAGTAGTCGAGGAAGCTTGCGGTGCGCTCGCCCTGGGAGGGGTTCTTGTTCGCCGCATGAAAGGACGAGAGCGCCGTCACGCCGCCCTCACCCGAACGGGCGTGGGCATTGATCTTGAAGGCCGGATTACGACCCCTGGGAGCTAGCGTCGTGCCGGAACGCATGTAGGGGGCGTCGGGGTCAGTCGAGAGGTCGTAGTTCAGGATGAAATTCGGCTCGGTGTCCTTGAGGTGCCAAAGCCCGGCGTAAGGCTGGCCGGGCGGCGCCGCGCCCAAGGCCGCGCCTAGAACACACAGGGAAGCGAAGAGTCCGGCTCGCCTCATGGGTTCACGTGAGCTGGCGTGGCGCCACCGCCGCCGTCCGCGCACGGACGGCCAGAGGGTTAGAAACGGCAGTCTCGACCACGCTCCATAGTATCAGTTCTCGCGATAGAGGTCGAGGTCCGGGGTC
>JADLBR010000320.1 GCA_020847615.1 Verrucomicrobiia bacterium | reverse complement strand
TAGCCGAACGCGTAAGCGTTTGGCCGCCAATCGCCCGAGGCGATCGGCTACATTTTCCGCCCCGGTGGTGCCCTCCCCGATCCTGCGCGGGCCGCGATCTCACGGCGACACCGCCGCCTCGGTCCATGGTTCGAACAGGGGCCATGGCAATTCCGGCGTGCGCCAGCCAAGCGCGTAGCGCACCGCGGGGCCGGGGCTTTTCGACCTGGGCATCCGGATCGCGCCGTCGGCATCGGCGACCAAGATGCTCTCGCCCACGGTATCCGGGACCATGCACACGATGGCGCCCGGTGCCCGGCCGTCGTACCGCGGCCAGATGGCGATCCTGCCCCCGGCCACCTCGACCCGGGCCGTCAACCGCGGGATCGTCTTGATGAAGGGCCGCTCCTTGATCACCGCGCGATCCAGTGCCGTGTCGTAGGCGGCGACGACCCGATCCAGATCAAACCCGCACGCCTGCATCGCGTCGCGCCAGAGCCGCTCTCCCTTCGGGGCGACCGAAGCGCGAGGGCGCGCGAACGCCCGGCACAGCGCGCCGGGCGCGAGATCGCCATGCGTCGCCACCAGCGCCTCGCAGAAGACCTCGCCCAGCGGATAGGCGAGGTTGCCGTCGCGCGCCTTGCCCAGCGCCCCGTTATCCGCCAGCGCCGCGAATGGCACGCGGCCGCGGGCGTGCGCCGCCGCGGCCAGCCGACGCATCGTCAGCCGGTCGTTCTCCCCGGCGAAGAACCGGTGCTCGATGTAGGTCGCGAGTCCCTCGTGAAAGAAGCGCGCGCTTTCGAAATGGCGCATCAGCTCGCCATCGCTGAGATGGTTGATATAGACATGCGCCGTCTCGTGACCCAGCACCGCCACGAGATCCTTGGCGGCGTCCGCTTTCTCCATGCAGATGCGGATCTTCGTCCAGTTGGCCTGCCCGGCGGCGTGTTCCATGACGGGGCTGCCGAGGTCCACCACGATGCGGGCCGGGACCGGGGCCGCGCCCATGAAGCGCGCGACCTTGTCGTGCGCCGCGTCCGCCTTGCGGGCCAGCCTCAGCGCCCGCTCCCGCTGGCTCTCCCGAAACACGAATTCGTACCGCTTCGTCTCGTGCCGCGCGAAAGCAGTTTCGCCCAGGGGCCTGTCGTCGGAATCTTCGGCGTCCGCGCCGCTGAGCCTGCCCAGATTGTATAGGGCGGCGATCCACACCACCGGGATCAGCGCGATCCCGCAAAGGCGCAGCGCCGCGCCGAGGCGCCCCCGCGATAGCCGATCGGCGGCGTGCCGCGCGCGATCCCCGAGCGCGAGAAAACCCATCCACGCGATGCCGAGGCACGCCAGCGACACGGTCGTGACGGCGACCGCGTGCCGCCACGGCACCAACGCACGATCCCCTTCGCCCGTCGCCGACATCATCTCGTGGGGATCGAAGAGCCCGATCCAAGGGACCTCGCGCAGGCGCAACCAGAGGAAACCCCAGAACACGAACCCGACCACGAGCGCGAACCACTGCCTCGCGAACGACAGCGCCACCGACACCGACAGCACGTACAGGTTAACCAAGCCTTGCAAGAATACGGCGACGCTGGCGTCCGCCCATGGGAACGGTCCGTCCGTCGATTGCCTCGCGCTGGCCCAGAAGCAGAACGAGAGGACCAGATCCAGCACCGGCAGGATGCCGAGCACCGCCAGGCCCGCCGAGATCTTGGCGAGGTACACACGCGAGCGCGGCATGGGCAGGCCGTCCAGAAAGGACAGCGTCCCCTCGATGCTCTCGCCCACGAGCAGGCTGGCGCCGGTCATCGTCCCGAACAGCAGAGCCAGGACCAGCGCGCCCTCCACCTGCCCCTCCTCCCACTCGGGCATGTCGGGAAAACCCGAGGCCAACTCATAGACCAGCAGTCCCGCGAAGAATGAGAGGATCAGCAGCGCCATCGGCCGCTGCGCGCGAAACTCCTTGCGCAATAGCTCGATCATGGTCGCGCCCCCGCGATCCGCCCCCGCCATTCCGCGACAAATGCGTCGAGCGTCGCGCCGGTCGCCGCCCGGAAGCGCCGCGGCACGGGATCGAGAACATCCCGGAGCCAGGCGCGGGCGTCCTTCTTCACCTCGCGCCCCAGCACCGCCGCCAGGAAATCGCGCCGCGCCGCCTCCCCGTGGCTCTGGCCCAGAACGCGCAACCCGCAGGCCGCCAGCGCCCGCGCCCCGGAATCGCCGGCCCGCGCTCGCAGGGACAGCCACCGGGCCACGTCCGCGCCGGAGAATCCATCGGGCATCGCCGCCCTCGCCAATCGGATCTCCCCGGCATCCTCGCCGGGCCCTGCCGCGCGCGTGGGCCACCATTCCGCGAACCCGTCCAGCACCCACGCGCACGGCTCCAGCGTCAACCTGCCAAAGCTCTTAGCCACGAGCGCCTCGCGCACGACCCACCGCGAGAGCGCATCCTCCGAAAATCCCTCGGCGGTCAGGTTCACCCGCACCATCAGGCCTTGCGCGGCCTCGATCTCGCCGTCCTCGAAAACCCCGGCCTTGAGATCGCGCCGGTGGACCAGGAACACCTGCGGCATCGTCCGGCAGCGAAGATACCCGGCCACGGACCCCAGCTCTTCCGCGACGGCATTGACCGCCCGCTCGACCGCGACTTGCTCCGAGGGCGTCGGTCGGTCCACCGCCGCGGAGCCCGACACCCGCGCCACGCCACGGCTAGCCTCCACCGCGCCCGGCACGTGGATCGGAAGCCCCCGCTCGGATCGCTCGGCATGATACGCGATCGCCAGGATGCAGGCGAACGAGCAGAATGTCAGAATGATCTTCTCCCGCGACGACATCCTCTCGGCGAGAGAAGCCGCCAGAGTCGCGTCGCGCGCCAGGGCCAGCGCCAAGGCCGCCCCCATCCAGAAGATCGCCATGCCCGCGGTCACCAGCAGCGGCACCCACGGGATGACATGTCGCTCGTATGCAAACCGGTGGCCGACCAGCTCGAAGGGCCCATACCTCCCGGCGTCGATACCCGCGATAACGACGTCGGCCTGGATCACGGCCAGCGCCGCCACCGCGGCGACAAGGCGGTATCGGCCCATGAAACCGTGGGCGAAACACAGGCTGTACATGAACCACCCGTAGGTCGCCGACTTCAGGATCAGGAGCCACAGGAACCGCGGCGTCACGGAGTCCGAGCCCCGTGATCGCCACCACGCAACCGCGAGCACCGCACCCACGCCGACCAGCACAAGTGACAGGCCGATGGCGTATTTCACCGCCACCGTGAGCCACCTCGGCAGCGGCAGGCCCTCAAGAAATAGCTGCGTCCTGTCCCGGTACTCCGAGGCCACCAGCGCCTGCCCCAGCAGCAGGCACGCCAGCGGGACAAAAGTCCAATGCAGCATCTGGACCGCCGCCAGCGGCGTGCCGAACCCCCTCCCGAGAACCTTGTTCTGCAGGATGACCGCCACCCCGGCGACGATCATCAGCAGCAGGAAGAGCAGCGCCACCCCATGCTGCCTCAGCTCCTTCTCGATCAGTCCCCGGATCATACGCGGACCCGCCGCGGACCCACGCAGGCGATGAAGATCTCCTCGAGGCTCATCGGCTCGACCGCGCCACCGCCAGGCAGTCCGAGCGTCGCCCATGCCCCGGGCTCGGCGCTCAGCGCCATCTGACGCACCCCGTCGCACTCCTCGTCCCGCCACACCTCGAAGGCGCACCCCGGGTCAAATGCGACCCCGGCGGCCAACCGCACGCGGCGCACGCGCCCGCGCAGCGCCCCCGGCTCGCCCTCGAAGCGCATCCGGCCCCGGTGGATGATCCCCACGCGGTCCGCGCAACGCTCCACCTCATCGATGAGATGCGAGGAAAAAAACGTCGTCCGCCCGTGCCGTCGCGCCTGCGCGACGATGATCTCCATGAACTCCCGGCGCGCGACCGGATCAAGCCCCGCCGTCGGCTCGTCGAGCACCAGCAGCGCCGGACGCGGGGCCAACGCCAGGGCCAGCGCCAACTTCGCCCGCATCCCACCCGAAAGCTCCGATGTCCTGCGGTCCTCCGGTATGTCGAACATGCCCAGCAACCGCGCGTATTCCGCCCCATCCCACGTCGGATAGCACGACCCCACGAATCGCCCCAGCGCGCGGCACGTCATCCACGGGTAGAAATTTTGCCCCTGCGACACGTACCCGATCCGCCGCTTTTGCGCCACCGAGGTGCGCCGCGTTGTCTCGCCCATGATCGAAATCGTCCCCGCGTCCGCCCCGATGATCCCCATCAGCAGGCGGATCGTCGTCGTCTTGCCCGCGCCATTGACGCCCAGGAACCCGTAGATCTCGCCCTCGCGCACATCGATGTCCACCCCGTCCACCGCCGCGACACGGCCGAAGTGCCTTCTGAGACCACGCACACGAAGCACTGCCTTCCGACAAGGGTCTCCACCGTCTTGCCCCATTTCTAGATCGCCCATATCGCAACCAGACCCCGCCATGTTACAGGAGACCCGCGTCCGCCGTCACGGCAACTAACGCCACCCGGGTCGCACCCGGCGCATCCCGGCTAGCAGCCTGTCGGACTTCGCCAAGTCCGACAAGGCTGCTAGAAAACAAAACCGCCTTATTGCAAAACAGTTATGACGGGCACGGCCCAGCTGTGGCACCATGCCTGAGCACGTTCAACGAATCGCGGTCCCGTTGCATCACTTCTTTGCACGCAAATCGAAGGCGGTTTTGCCAGAGGAGGCTGCCGGACGAAGTCCAACAGCCTCCTAGCCCCGGCATCGAACCTCGCTACACTTCCCCGATGCATGTCAGCCAATGCGTCACCCCGGGCGTCCTGTCGGCAGCGATCCTGCTCGCGACCGTGTTGGCCCAAGACCCCCGGGCCGCACAACCCGAGATGGACGCGTCAGCCCTGATGCGCCGCGTCGCGAAGAACAACATGCTCGCCCGCGAGAGGAGGGAGGAGTTCAGTTACCGACTCCGGATCAAGAAGTTCTACCTCGACGGCGCCGGCGCCGTGCAGCGGACCGCCGAGGAAACCCGCGAGGTGACCGGCCGACAGCGGGACACCTTTTCCGTCGAGACCGCGGGCGCGCGATCCGGCGGCGCCAAGAGGACCGAATTCAAAGAGGTCTGCGATTTCGCGACGATGCTGCCCAACTACACGTGGACCCCGGCGGGCGAGACATCCTTCGACGGAGAACCCTGCTGGCTCGTGCGCTACGATCCAAAGCCAAACCTCCCGTACACCTCCCGCGAAGAGAAGATCATGAATCACACCGGCGGAACGCTCTGGATCTCGAAGCGCCAGGAGCAGGTCGTCCGCAACAGGGCCTCCCTGCTGCGCCCCGTGTCGGTCGCCTGGTTCGTCGCGACGGCCGAGTCGATCGAGTTCGACTACGTCGCCCAGCGCCTGCCCAACGGCGACTGGGGACCCGCGAGCCTCGAGTACGAGTTCCGCGTGCGCATCCCCTTCGGTTCGCTCCGCCAGCGGGAGCGCCGCGAGATGGACCGCTACTCCCGGAATCCCGAACAGCGCATCCACCCCACTGCCCGGGACGCCGCGCCTTCCGTCGCGACGCCCCCTGCACGCCCCGGAACCCCGCCCCCGGCGCGCGGCGGGGCCAGATGTTCTCCAGAACGCGCCGCATCATTCGTGTGGAAACTGCCAGTGGGTCGCGGGGTACCTAAAGGCACTGCCACGAACATCCCGGATGTCTTGGGCTCGTAGTGCCGCCTTGAGGCGGTGTCCGCGTGACCAGCTGATACCATTTGTGTTCCAGATTTCTGCGCGCCGACGTTTTCGGTTGGCCCCGGCGCCGGCGCGGGGCGGGCACCACCGGCTTGG
>JADLBR010000319.1 GCA_020847615.1 Verrucomicrobiia bacterium | reverse complement strand
GGTTCCAGGTAGGCCCACGCGAGACGGAGGTAGAGATGATCCATGCCGGGGAACTCCAGCAGGTCCGCGTCTCGCGCGATCTCGTACTTGCTGATGTGGTTGTCGGGGTAATGGTGGTACCAGCCCTTGTGCGGGTTCTTCAGGGCGCGGGCGGCGTCGTGGAAGGGCGCGAGGTCGCGCACGACGACCGCGGGATCGGGCGGGGCACCGGCCTTCGGACTCGCGGTCGCGCACGGCGCCAGGGCCAGGGCGATCAGCGCCAAGGTCCGGAATCTGGGGTTGTCTTTCATAGCGGCTCCTGTCTTTTCGATCTCCTTCAAATCGGGCGCGCGTTGGCGTCCACGGGGGCCCACCTCACGGGGCTGCGGTCCCCGTCTCTTGCGCGTTGACTAGAATGCGGCACTGCTGCGGGCCGATGCGGACCACGATGCCCTCGTCGCGCACGGGCACCGCTTCACGGGAGATGGGATCGACCAACCCCCCGGCGTCGACCCTCGACAGAATCGCGGGGGGCAATTTCACCGCGCATTCGGTATCCGAGTCGCGGAAATTCCCGAGGACCATCATGACGCTTCGCGGTCGGGTGTAGTACGACACCGCCACCTCGGGATCGCTCGCCTTCGGCGCGTCGTTCTCCCAATACCCGTGGAATTCGACGTCGGGAGCCCCGATCCCGAAGTCCATGCGGGCCTTGTAGATCGGGAACGAGAACTCCGGGGTGGCGCACCAGTTCATGATGAGGCCATCGTGCAGCAGCGGGACGCCCAGATAGCGCCGCTTCCAGTGCGCCTCGAAAGCGTCGCGCTCGGAAAACGACTGCCTGGGGTTCAGGGTGGAATACCGGGTGAATTTGATGTCGTCCATGCAGAATGGCACCAGGCCCCAGGGGCGCGGATTGAACTCCACGATGGCTTTCGCCCGGTGCGACCGCAAGTAGTCCATGTGATTCTGCTCGTAATTGATCTCCGCCATGAATTCGCCCGGCTTGCCCGCCCAACAGAACGCGAACGCGGGAATCACGAACTGCGTCGAGTTGTGCACGAGCACGTGCGGGTACTTCCCGTGGCGCACGAAGATGCCGGCCAGCTTCTTGTAGAAGTCCCTCATCAATGAGATTTTGAAGATTGGCTGGCGCGCGCCGTCGGCCCGCCGGTACGAGCAGCCGGGCGCCATGCATCCCATATTGAAGAACGGGACGTCGACGTACACCCCGTCGATGTCGTAGTCGTTCACGAGTCGTTCCGCAAATTCCAACAGGTTCAGGTAGTTGCCGGGCGCGTTGTGGCACAGAAAATGGTGCGTGGTCGTCGCGCCCTTCTTGCCGGCCTTCCACGCGATGGTCTTCTCGGGAATCAGGCGCCACTCCCCCCACTCTTCTGAAACTCCCTGCACGTGGGAGATCTTGGACGGCGTCATGTAGGCGAGGACCTTGCGGCGACGCTCCTTGAGCCCCCGGAGGATTTCTCTTGTCCTTTGAGGATCGGCGATCTGGCGGCCGAAGCGGCGCCCGGTATCGAAGCCGATGAAATCCAGATCGAAGATGATCACCTTCTCGGAGCCGTCGGGAATCCTGGAATCGTAATACGAGAAGTCGGGCGTCCCGCGCGCATGAATCCGCCCGCCGTTGTACTGCTGCCAGTCGCGCCAGCCTTCGGGCAGCGGCTTGACCGGGGTGACCTGAAGACCGAAATCGAGATGGGCGCTGTCGCGGAGCGCCATGCCCGAGATGAAATTGACCCGCAATTCCAGAATCCCGCCGGCTCTCGTCAGCTCGACGATGGATCTCCCCGGCGCGTCTTGCCAACCCTCGTCCGATTCCGCGAACCAGGCGATCCCGCCGTCGGCATCACCGATCCAGATCAAAGGAACGAACGAGTTGACGACGTTCGCGTTCTGCTTGAAGCCATCGATGTCGCTCTTGCGCTCCAGTTTCGAGTCGATAAATAGGCGCTGGACATCCCGGCTGCCCCAGATGATCCCTTCTCCCTCAGGCAGGGCCTGCGTGTCGCATTTCATCTTGGTCTCCGCGACGTAATGCAGATACCGAAAATGCCCATCGTCGAGCGGGAGACGGACTCGGATGTCTTGGAATGGCAGCGCTTGGTCGGCGCGGATGTCGGCAACGAACCGGATCATGCCGTCGGATTCGACGATGGTCTTGACCGTGGCGACCGCTGGTCCCTGCGTGGATTCCGTGACGAAGACAGCCCTGGTGGCGCTCTTCTCGACAACGGATTGGAGCGTTGGGGCCAGTGCGATCTCAACGTTGCCGATCTTCCCCTCCAGCACCATGGGGCCCTTCAGGATTTTCTTACCCGAACTTTCGATGGCCTGGATCCATCCCGCCGGACCCAGCGTGTACCTCCTATTCCACATGGAGACCTCGCGGCCATCGACCTCGATGGGCTGAAACAGCGGCAGATTCTCGACGACGGGGAAGTCGGTGAACCCCCCCGATGGGGGGTGACCCTCTCGAGCGGGGTCAACCGTCGCCCAGGCCGCGCTGACCCATAGGATTCCGATCACTTGATGGCGCATTGGCCTCAACCTTATACGCCCGGCATTTGCAAATGGCGATCATCCGCAGCGAGATTCATGGCGACAACATGCGGCGGGAGCCGCGCTCGCTGGCATTGTTTCTACAGTTTCACTTCGTTGGCGGTTACGGCGTGAGTGTGGTCTGTTGTTTTGCCTGGTTGCGGATGAAGGTGATCGTCGCGGGCTTGTCGCCCGCAGCCTTCATCGCGGCCATCAATTCCCCGCTGGTGCGCACGGGCTTGCCGTTGACGCCTTGGATGAGATCGCCTGCCCGCAGACCGGCCGTGGCCGGAGCCGATCCGGCCGGCACATCCAGCAGGTGGATGCCACCGTCTTCCTTGACGGTGCCGAAGGCGGAGTACTCCTCGCCTTGGATGTCCTTGACGGTGGCGCCCAGCCAGACGCTCTTGGTCGTCCGACTCTCGGTTGCGCCCGATTGCAGAGCCGGGATCACCGGCGCACGCGCGATGGCCCGCAGGCGCGGCGAGCGCACGCCAAACTGATCCATCGGAAAGTTCACGAAGCCGAGTTTCAGCGCGGGCGAGCCGTCCCTGACACGAAAGTCGCCGCGCGCGGCGTCCACGAATTGCGGGTCGCCGACGAGCGAGTTCGCGTCGCAGCCGTTGGCGGCGAACTTGGTGCGGTCGGCGTCGGTGGTGGCGAAGAGGTTGCGGTCCACTTCCCTGCCCCATTTGGCGATCTTCATGACGGCGGGCCGATAGGCGCCCATCCAGATGTTGCGGGTCACCTCGTCGCCGCTGTTCTCATACCAGACGTGCGGATGGAGCGAGTCATTGACGGCGATGTTGTTCCAGACCCTGCGATGGAACCCTTCGCGGAGCTTCAGGCCGCCGCGGAGGAAAACGTTGTTGTAGATCTCGTAGTTCGACGAGCCGTCGTCGAGGTCCACGTCCCAGCCGTGGTCGCAGCGCCAGCGGCTGTTGCGGATGATGTTGGGTTTCACCACGTCGAGCAGCGCGAGCCTCGGCATTTCGGCGGCGGGAGCGTCCTTCAGCCCCCAGAATCGGTCGCGGCCCCACGAGTTGAAGCTGCCGTGGTCGCCCGTCTCCAGCACCGTATCAAACACGTCGCAGAACTCGATGACGTGCCCGCCGAACGTGCCTTCGCTGACGTTGATGCCGGCGCGCGAGGCGTCATAAATGGAGCAGTGCCGGATGGTGACGCCCATCGCCATCGACAGTTCCACACCGGTCGCCTGTTTCTCGACGACGCCCATCCGGTGGATGAGGCAGTCCTCGACGAGGCAATCGGCTGGATAGTTTTCCGTTTTCGGCCCGGGCGTCCGGTCGATCTTGCTGTAGCTCTGGCGCTGGCCGTATTCGAAGAGCGGGTTGCGCACGGCCTCCGGGTCGCCGACGAACGCGACCGCGCTCGCGCCGGTGTCGTGGATGTCGCAGCCAACCACTCGAATCCGGCGGTTGTATCCGCTGACGAAGATCGCGTTTCCGCCGAGCTGGTCGAAATCGCAATCGGCGAGCGCGCAGTCCTCCGCGCCGTTGAACAGCACCGCGCCGCCCCGATAGATGGTCCAGTCGCTGCGCAGGAGCGGTTCTCTCGTATCCATGAACGTCCGCGCCGCGTGGCGGAACACGAGGCCACGCAGCGTGACGTTGCGGACCGGCTTCTCCCTCGTGCCATTGAACTCCACCAGATGGCGCAGCCGCACCACCTCGACCGTCGCTGCCTTTAGGTCCACGTCCTCTGGTGGAAAATAATAGAGCGCGCCGGTCTTCGCGCTGTGGAACCATTCGCCCGGCGCGTCGAGTTCCTCGAGGATGCTCTCCACGAACCGGTGTTCCTTGTGCATCCCCATCTGCCGGTTGTTCTGCCAGCCGCCCTCATGCGTGATTTCGCCCTTCTCGCTCTTGCCGGTGATCCGGTAGTGATAGCCGCCCCAGTGCGCGCGGTGCATCGCGTGGATGAACCCGCCCGCCGGGTCGCTCCAGCGCGCCGCGCGCTCCGTGCCGAAGGCATCGGCGGCGTAGCCACCGTACGGCCGGACGCCCGGGCTGTAATTCGGGTAACGCGCCATCATCTGGCGTTGGCCGTTGACGAATAGCTGGTCAATCGTTAGCCCCGGCGGCGTCGCGGCCTGCATGATGCCGTCCTTGCGGGGCTCCCACCCCAGGTCGAGCTTGCTGCCTCCGCTGAGGATGACCCTCTCGCCCGGCGCCGAGGCGAAGACTCGGCCCGAATCCGCCGCCGTCAGCGCTATCGTCTCCGGCAGATAATACGTGCCGGCATGAAATAGGACCTCCGCGGCCTTCGCCCGCTGTGCCGCAACGAATGTCCGCAACGGCCTATCCGCCGTCCCGGGATTCGCATCGTCGCCCGCCGGGCTGACGTGGATCGTTGCGCCCAGGATCAACGCGAGGATCATGGTGTCACCTCAATGCGGACCGGGCCGAGCAGCCCGGAGGTTGTATCGCCGCGATAGCGCGTCGGGATGGTCGTGTAGTGGTTCGCCAGCGTATTACAGACGAGCACCTCGATCCGGTTCTCGCCGGGAGCCGCGAGCCTCGTGATGTCCAACTCCCACGGCGGCGCGACCCTGGTGCCGGCAATTCTCCCGTTCACGCGCACTTCGGCGGAGGCAACCACCTCGCCGAGTTTCAGGATGACCTGCCTTGCGGCAGGAAGCGTCACCGTCTTCCGGTACCACGCGCCGCCGGAATAGCTGAGCAATCCGTCGATCTTCGACCAGTCTCCCAGCGCCATCTGGCCGGGGCCGCAATCCAGCTGGATGTACTCAGGCAGCGCCGCACCAGCGTAGCAGCCGCGTTCCTGTTCGATGCGCAAGAACACCGTGACCGGCTTGGCCGCCGGATGTTGCAGGGCGAATTGGGGCATCGGCACGCCGTCGGCCCATGCTTGCGCCTTGCCGCGCGCGGTGATGCGCATGCCGCGGAATCCGGGCGGCGCAACAAACCGGTACCAGCCGACCGGTGTCTCCTCGTCGGCGCGCACATCGAATGGCAGCACTTTCGGATCGTTGTGCCAGCGCGCGGCCAGCGCGTTTGCCGGCGCGGGCGGGATTTCCCCTGACGCGACGACGAAATAGGTGCGGCCCGGCCTGTCGTACCGCAACACGAGGGCGTTGGCGCCCGCCTTCAATTCGAGGGTGTCGCCGTTTGCGATTTCGCCGTTGAGCGTGACCCTCGACGGTTTCAGTTCGCCGGCGAGGGCGCGTGCGGTCATCGCGCGCGGGGCGGGGATGCTTGTCGAGAATGTTGTCCCGGTGCCGTCGGCCTCATAGGCGGTGCCGGTGGCGGTCTGCCTTGGTCTGCCGATGGTGAGGAACTCGTCGTGCACTTCCCCTTTCAAGCCGTGATAGCCCTGGCGGCCGGGATCGCCCTCGACCCCCCAGCGCCACGACATCTCGTATGGCTTGCCGTCCTTCGTGAATTGCGGGCCGAACGAACACGTGACCTTGCGCCACGTCCCGTTGGTGCTGTCGCCCTCGCAATACCAGAGCTGTCGGACTTCGGCGCCGATCTTGGCCGGTGTCGGCGGCCAGTGGAAATCGCCGAAACGATTATCGCTGGTCGGCTGCAACTCGAAGTCCCAATCCCCCTCGACAGCGATCGCCGTCGGCGGTGACCCGGATGAAGGGGGCGCGATCTCCGGTTGGCCGGGGCTGAAGACGATCAGCTGCAATTCCTTTTCGGTCAGCGGGAGTTTCAGTCTGGTGCCGGCGGCAGTTTGCGAGGCGATGGGGAGCGGGCGGATCGAGCCGGTCCAGGGGTCCCATAACTCGACCTTGCCGGTGGCGCGGAAGGTGACCTCGCCGTCCTTCGGCGCGTTGTAGATGGCGTAGAGATCGCGCGGGCCGAGCCTGCGGTGCTGGATGTAGCCGGGTCCCCCGTAGTCGCGCGGCGGGAGCTTGGCGAAGACGTCCTGGGTCAGGCCAATCTCCTTCGCCATCGCAACGACTTCGGGATCGTCGCGGCCGATGCGGTCGCTGGCTTCGGGCAACGCGCCGATGGCCAGCACGATGCCGCCGGCGCGGTGGAATTCGACGGCCTTCTTCAGCGTCGAGTGGCGGATGGCCTTCATCGCGGGCAGGATGAGGGCGCGGTAGATTTCGCCGGCGACGCGCAATTCGTTCCCGGCGATCCTGGCCCGGTCGAGCGACTCGAAATCCATGAAGTCGAAGTCGACGCCCCTGGCATAGAGCTGCTCGCCGGTGGTGAAGGCGGCCTTCACGGCGTCGGGGCCGCCCATGCCGGCCTCCATTGGTGCGACGGGGTAGATGATCGCCACGTCGCAGCGGTGGTGTCCTTGGCTGAGGAGGTAGCTGAGGCGTTGGACGCACCCCATGAACCCGCGCAGGTGTTTCCAGTACGGCATCCGGAAGGTGTTGTCGGGCGGCGCCCATTCCCACCAGCCACCGCGCGTCGCGTAGTACATCCCGTGCAGGCCGAGCAGATCGAAGCCCATCACGTAGTTAGCGAACGTGGCGTCCACGAGGCCCGCCGACGTCGTGCCCCAGCCGCTGCCGTAAAAACCTTCGAGCCAGACGCGCGGGCGCTCGTACAGGTGCGCGATGGACGCGGCGACCTTTGCCTTGATGAGGTTCTTGCCGAGGCGCGGCTGGTCGGCGCCGGGGCCCTGGTTCCAGCGCTGGGTGCGGAAATAGTCGCCAAACTCGACGACGTTGCGGCCGCGCCCGCCGTGGTCGCAACCCATGATCATGCCGCGTTGCTGGTGCCAGTCGAAGACGGGCTTGAAGAAGCATTCCTCGCTCAACGCCACGAGCACATCATTGTAGTCGAGCCGGACCTTTGGCGACCGCGGCCCGGTGTCCTTGAACAGCGCCGGCAGTTCGGGCGTGATGTCGTAGCCCTTGCGTTTCCTGAACTCTTCGGCGAACCGCTCGGACCAGATCCGTCCGCCGACGCCGAAGCCGAGCTCATCGGAAAAGAAGAAGTTCAGTCCCTTGCCGCCCTCGCCGGGGAAACGGCGCTCGAACTGGCCGAAGAATCTCTCGGCGTACCACTTGCCCGACATCGGGTGCATCGGGTTCAGCGACCAGGGCACCTTATCGGCGCTGACCTGACCGCCATTGCCCATCTTGAGGATCATGCCTGTCACCTCGGGGTGCTCGCGCAGGATCTCGTCCACGCACCAGCCTTGGCCGAAGCCGAGCGTGTAATCGCTGAGGCTGATGGCGGCGCCCTGTTTCTTGGCCTCCCGCATGAACCAGCCGGCCAGTTTCCACCATTCCTCGGAGAACAGCGGAGGCTCGCTCGGATACGTCAGGCCCCAACTGCGTCCGCCCTTGTCGGAGTGGGCGTAGTTGATCTGGTAGCCCGACACGCCCATGCCCTCCATCTGCCCGAGGATCCAGCCGAGCCGTTCCTTCGTCAACGGATCACCGAGCCACCAGAAGAACGGCACCGTGCCGTATCCCGGCGGTGGTTTCTGAAATCCCGGCAAAGCGTCGAGGTCCGGCGAGCGGTTGGCCTGGCCGACGGCCCATGCCGGCATGGGGGTGACGTTGGCGGGGGCGCTGATCGCCGCGTCCGGCCCCGTCGGCTCGGTCCCCGCGGCGAGCGGCACGCTTGGCGACGCCACGAGCTGAGCGGCGAGGAGTGCGAGGATGTGTTTCTGGTTCGTTCCCTTCATTTGGCTTCCAGACAAACCACTGAAGCGATCGGGTCGGGCGCTTTGGCCGCCAGGGCGATGGAAACACCGGTTTCCGTCTGGGTCACCTTCAGTTCCGCCTTCTGCGGGTCGGTCAGCAGATAGGCCTTGGTGATCTTCCCCTTCACCGCCGGCAGCTCGACCTGGCCGGTGGCGGGCCATTGGAAGATGTGGATGTAGAGCATGCCGGGCTTCGTGGTGCAACGCCACTCGGTGCGGGGCTCGAATTGCGGAGGGCGCGCCTGGGTGGCCCCGCAGGACTCACAGCGCCACTCGGCGGGCGGTGCGGATCTCTTGTCCTGCGAGGCTTTGGCGGGGGTTCCAAATTCCTCGCCGAACGGCGTTCGCCCGGCGCCGTAGATCGCCTCGCCGTTGACCTTGAGCCAGCGGCCGACGCCGAGGAGGGTATCCGCGCTGGGCCGCGGGATGACGCCCTCGCCGTCGGGGCCGATATTGAGCAGGTAGTTGCCGCCCTTGCTGACGATGTCCACGAGTTTGAAAATGACGTTGGCGGGCGTCTTCCAATGGTGGTCGTGTTTCTTGAAGCCCCAGGTGTGATTCAGGGTGGCGGGGGTTTCCCACGCGCCGGCGCGGGCGAGGTTCGGGATGGCGTTGTCGCCCTCGGAATCGTAGTCGCTCTGAAACTTCCCACCGAGGCGTCCGCTGATGAGGCAGTCCGGCTGGAGGTCGCGCACGACCTTCTGGAGCTTCGCGGCGCGCTCGACGTTCATGACGCCGAGCGGCGTGTCGAACCACATCACGGAGATCGGGCCGTAGTTGCCCAAGAGTTCGCGCACCTGCGGGAGCGCCTTCGCGTCGAAGTAGGTGTCGAAGTCGCCGTTCTGCCGCGGGTCCCACTGCGGCACCTCCCAGACCGGATCGGCCTCGTGCGGCCCTTTCCAGATCGCGCCTCCCGGTGCCGACCAGTCCTGCGCCTGCGAATAATAGACGCCGAACTTGATGCCGCGCTTCGCGCACGCGGCGGCGAGTTCCTTCACCGGGTCTCGCCCGAACGGCGTCGCGTCCACGATGTTGAAGCGGTCGGCCTTCGACCCGAACATCGCGAAGCCGTCGTGGTGCTTGGAGGTGATGATGAGGTATCGCATCCCCGCGTCCTGCGCCAGTTGCGCCCATGCGTCGGCGTCGAACTTCACCGGGTTGAACCGCTTGGCGACGCCCTCGTAGTCCGCGATGGGTATGCGGGCCTTGTACATGATCCACTCGCCGATGCCCTGGTAATACCCGCCCTTCCACTCGCCGGCCAGGTGCGAGTACAGGCCCCAGTGAATGAACATACCGAACTTTGCCTCGTGCCACCACGCGAGGCGCGCCTCGCGTCCGGGGTTGGCCGGCTCGGCGGCGGGCAAATGCGATCCGCCGAGCACGAGCGCGGCGGTCAAGAGGGTGCGGGCGCGTTGCAGTTTCACGGTGACTTTCCTTTCTCCTCGAGGAGGGCCAGTCCTTTCTGGTTGGGGAAGAGATTGGGTTGTGCTACGACTCGCGGCAAGCCGTGAACAACCCGTTCGCAAGGAGGTCGGCAATGTCCCGCTGGAGCACGAAGGTATGCGGATGGTTCGCGGTCTCGGCGGCGGGCATCCTTGCCGCCGAGGCCTCGCTGACGATCAAGGTGGCCTACGACAACTACGTGGCGGACCCGGCATGTCGTTCCGACTGGGGATTCGCCTGCGTGGTCACGGGCCCAGAGAAGACAATCCTGTTTGATGCGGGAGGCAAAGGCGACCTGTTGTTGGCCAACCTCGAGGCGATGCGCGTGCGCCCAACGGACGTCCGATCGGTTGTGATTTCCCACAATCACGGGGACCACACGGGCGGACTCCTGCCGTTTCTGAAGGAGAACCGGGACGTTCCCGTGTTTCTGCCGGCCGGGACGCCGGAGGCGTTTGCGTCCGACGTGGGAGCGGCGGCCGCGACGGTGACCGTCGTCAACCAACCCGCGGAGGTCTGCAAGGGCGTTTTCGTCCTGGGCCATACGATGAGCCCGGTGACGGTCGAACAATCGCTGGTCTTGGAGACGGGGCAGGGGCTGGTGATCGTCACCGGATGCGCACATCCCGGGATCGTGGCCATCACCAAACGGGCCAAGGAAGAACTTCGGCGGGACGTATTCATGGTCCTCGGCGGATTCCATCTCCTGAAGCATTCCGAGGAAGAGGTGAACGGCGTGATCCGGGAACTGAAAGCACTCGGTGTGCGGAAGGTCGGTCCAAGCCACTGCTCTGGCGACAGGGCCATTGCCATGTTCAAGGAGGCATTTGGCGACGGTTTCGTCAGGCTGGGCGTCGGGCAAGTGGTGGCCACCGATGCGAGGGAAGGCGGTCCCGAATCCGGAATGCTGCCGCTGCCTCCAGGCGAAAAGATCACCGCACCTTGGCAAACGGTGCTCACGCTGGATGAGGGGAAAGTCGCGCCGGAAGATGCCGCGGGATTCCGCGTGGCCGAAGAGGCGAAAGTCGGGCGTGCGCTGGTGGTCGGGCCGTGGCTGGGGCTTCAACGGCCTCGCCGGCTGGCACTCGCTGCGGCGCTATGCCCGATACAACCAGGAGTTGCGGGAGCAGGGGCGGGCGACCATGCCCCAATTCGCCGTGCTGAACTACCACGACTGCCTCAGGCATGGCGAATTCGACCTCCTCACCGACTGCCGCGGGCGGCAGAAGGACGGCGAGCACGGTTTCCCCGACCCGTTCGACCCGCGATTTGAAGCGTCCGCCAGGAAACGTGCGGAAGATCAGGCATCGTTGGTGCGCGGCGACCCGGACTTCGTCGCGTGGTTCGTGGACAATGAGATTGGCTTCGACGACCTTCACCGCTTCGTCTGGAGCCCGCACTGCGGTCGCGCACTGATCGAGTTCCTTCGGGAAGAGTATCCCCAGATATCGTCCCTCAACGCGCGCTGGTGCACGGCCTTCGCCAGTTATGAGGCTCTGGCCGCCGCCCGGCCCGAGCCACCGCTGGATCGCGGGCCGATGCACGAGGACTTCATCGCTTTCGCGCGGCGGTTGTACCAGCGCTATGTGGACGTCACCCTGCGGGTCACGAGGGAGGCCGACCCCGATCACCTGATCGCCTCAAATCGCCACAACCTCGGCGGCCTGCCCCATTGGCTGCCCAACATCGACCTCTGCGCGGCCTACGACCTCGTGGCCGTCAACCTGTATCCCGACAACCAAGCGGCCGGCGTCGGGCCCAGCGGGCTTGCGATCCTGCGGGAAGTCGCGCGGCGCACCGGCAAACCAGTCATCGTCGGCGAATGGAGCGTGCCGGCGATGGATAGCGGGCTATACGGGCAGAAGAAGGCGGTCCTGGATTGGTCCTTCCCGCAGGCGGTTCCCACCCAGGCCATCCGCGCGCGCCAGGCCGCCCATATCGCCGCGGACTTCTTCAACGAGCCCTACATCGTCGGCGCCCACTGGTTCATATATGGCGACTTCGACAGCCCCGAGCGCGAGGCCAACCGCGGCCTCGTCCGAAGCGACGGGCGGCCTTGGGAGGAACTGGTCCGTTCGCTCACCTCAGTCCACGGGGACATGGAAGCGCGAGCGAAGCAGCGCTAGGAGTTTGTCGGACCTCGTCCGGCAAATTCCTACTTCGCCGCCTCGGCCCCGGAATCCAAGATGTCGCAGTCGCCCCCGAATTGCCTCAGGAACTCCGGCCCGAGAAACCGGAAGAAGACCGGGACGGGAAGAAGGAAGACGGTCCCTATGTACGGGATGATCATCAGGAGAATCCCCAGGCCACACGTTCCTATGCCCACCAGGACGATCGCGACGAGCGCGGCTATTCCGAGGACGACTTTCCATAGCGCGTACCGCACGAAGTGGCCGGGCGAGTACCTGTGCACCGCGAGGAATCGCCCCCAAGCCTGATTCGTGGTGAGCGAATCCCGGTACATCAGCGGAATCACGAAATCCTCAAGCAGGATGCCCACGTAGATGAGCGCCAGCACAAGGGCCAGGGTCCCCGCGATACCACAACCCGCCAGCGCCAAGAGCCATCCCCGCGAATCGCGCAGCATGACACATGGCACGGCGAAGGCCCCGACGACGATCAGGACCGCGGAAATGGCGATCGCCGCGAAAACCAGCCGCCAGAGGCAGAGCGAATTCCCCTGAGCGCGAAACTGGTTCCATGGAATCCTCACCCTCGCCCGATTGTGGACCACGTTGTCGAGAAACATGAATTTGCCGCGCGAGCTGATCCAGAATAGCAGCACCGCCAGACCGATGAAGACCAGCAGCACCACCGCCCCGATCAGGATCGCGATCCCCATGTGCTGCTGCGCCCAATCGGCCACCCCCCGAAGGAAGCTTTCCGCCGGACCGCCATCCGTCTGGTCGCCCCCGACGCCGGTGCCACCGCCGCCCCCATTCCCGTCAAGCAAGCCGGCGAGCCACGCGCTGAACCCCAGAACGAACCACTTCCCGAGTTCAAATGGTTGAAAAAGGACGCGCTTGGTTCCGTCAAAGGCGCGCGATGTCGGCAGAAAATATCGGATGGGATGTTCCGTCATGGCTATATAATCGAACAGGACCTGCCTCCCTTTGGCCAGTTTTCTTCAATCTGTCTCGATTTCGTGCCTCAGTCACGGACCTCACTCGATGATCACCCGGGCCGTGTGTCCGGCCTTGGGCAGAGCGAACCGCTCGCGTCTGGTTGCGGTGGGGTGGCTGACCGCGATCTCCTCGGCCTGGCCGGTCGGGGACGGATGCAGCGCCGAGGCTCCCGCCTCCGGCAAATCGCCCAGAATCCCATTGGCCGAGACGACCAGGGCCCGGGCGATGTCGTGCCCGAAGGCCCGCGCGGAGTCGGGCGTGACGGGGACGTCGCCCACGAGGGCGTAGGGGATCTCGAACCCGGCGTTCACCTCGCCATCGCGACTGCCCGCCATGGTCCCCGGGACCTTGTCGCCAGGCGTCGCGCCCTCGCCCTCCGCCGTCTTCGATTTGGCGGCCATGCGCGCGGCGAAATCCACCGAGTCCTGGAGGCGAAATTTCATTGGGCCCCGCTGCACGGCCTCCAGCGTCTCCAGGAATTTCCTCTCCGGGGCGCGTGACTCGGGTCCCTCGCCCACCGCGGCGCGCAGCGCGTGGGTGTAGATCCTGTCGTGGTTGATGCCGGGGTTGTGCAGGTCGATGTCGACGTCGGGTCGGCCGCCCGCCCATTCCGCCAGGAACTTCCGCAGGGCCGCCACCTCCGGGTAGATGCTCGTGCCCCGGTAGTCGGCCTTGTGGTCGTGCGGTTGGCGGTTCTTCCCCTGGTCGCCGTCCTCGACGCCATCCAGGTCCACCATCGGGACCACGGCGCAATCGACGTGCTCCCGCAACCATCGCCCGGTCTCGGAATCCTCAAGGAACGCATCGATCAACCCCTCCGCGACATAGCTCGCCATCATCTCGCAGGCGTGGTGGCGCGCGGTGACAAGCACCTTGTGCTTCGCCCTTGCGCCGGGACGTCCGATCCGCAGCAGGTCGACAGGCCTGCCTTTCCGCGTCTTGCCCAACACCTCGCGTTTCAGGCACGGTTTCTTCGCGTGCCTTTCTAAAAAGCGCATCAGGTCCGCGTGCTGGTAGGGCATGCCGAAGCTGAACCGCACCTCGGTGTCGTCAGAGCCAAAGCCGCAGGTGAACGACGTGGGTGAACCCCTGCGGCCGAGCCACGCCCAACTCCTTCCCCCGTCGCGGCTGACGCCGGGCCCGAGCGGTCCGATGGCCCGGCTTCTCGTGAAATGGAATGTCAGCTCGCGGCCCTGTGCGCCGCGCACCGCGAAGTACCAATAGAACCAGTCGCCCTTGGTGTCGCGGAGATCCTGGTGGACGAATACGTCATCCCCTTCGATCCTCTCGATTACGATATTGCCGCCCGGGAAATCGCTGGCGATGCGGACCTCCGCACCGGGCGCGATCCATGGCGCCAGGAACAGGGCGAAGGGCATGACCCGACTCACAACCACCCTCATATCCACATCCTCGTCGTCCCGACCGAGAGTCCTTGGGGGTATGCTGCCTTTGGGCGTGGGGAGATCGAGCCGGAACATTCCCGCGGAGGAACCCGCGGACGTTTGAGATCGACCGCCGAGTGGGTGGTCGCTTGGATCGTCGCATGCTTGGCGGCATTCGGTTCGCTCCCCTCTCCCTCGTGCTGATTACGGTGCTATCGCATCACGCCCTGGCCGGGGACGGGGTCGTCATCGATCTGGCAGGGGACAGCGGACCGGCGAGGTTCGCGGCGGCGGAGATCCGCCGGGAGGCAGAGGCGCGCGGGCTGGCGGTGACCGAGGGTCTCTCGTCGGCGCCCGCGGATGCGATTCGCATTTCGTTGGCCATCGAGCGCCAGGACGGGGTCGCCGGGGTCCCACAGGGTTATGCGATCCGGGTGGGGCGCGACGGTGGCGCGCCGGTCATACGCGTCCTGGGTGCCGACGCCGCCGGCCTGATGTATGGGGGCCTGGACATCGCCGAGGCCATCCGCACCGGCACGCTCGATCGCATCCGGGATTCCGATCGTCGGCCACACATCGCCCAGCGCGGCATCAAATTCAACATCCCCCTCGACCTGCGCACGCCGTCCTATTCCGATCCGGCCGACGCCGCCCAGGCAAACATCCCTGAAATGTGGAGCATGGGCTTCTGGCGCGAGATGTTCGACGACATGGCGCGCCACCGATACAATCTCATCTCCCTGTGGTCCCTCCATCCCTTCCCCAGCATCGTCAGGGTGCGCGAGTTCCCGAGCGTGGCCCTCGATGATGTCTGGCGGACAAGGGCGGCGTTGGACGAGAACTTCAGCGGCGCCGGGCACGGTTTTGTCCGGCCCGAGATGCTCGCCGACCACGAGGTGGTCAAGAGGATCACCATCGACGAGAAGATCGCCTTCTGGCGCGATGTCATGCGGTTGGCCAAGGACCGCGGCGTGGATGTCTACTGGTTCACCTGGAACATCTTTCTGTATGGCGCCGAGGGGAAGGATGGCATCACGGACGACAAGCGGGCACCGCGGACCATCGCGTATTTCCGCGCGAGCGCGCGCGAGACCGTCGCCACCTATCCCTTGCTGGCGGGCATGGGGATCACCGCCGGCGAGGGTTTCCCCAAAGAGATGAGCGCCCGGGATAAGGAACAGTGGCTCTGGCAGACTTACGGGGAGGGCATCCGCGACGCGTTAAAGGCGACCCCGGGGCGCGAGTTCCGCCTCATCCATCGATTCCACATGACGGGGCTGGGCGACATCCGGCAGGCGTTTGCCGAGCTGCCCTGCCAACTCGACCTGAGTTTCAAATACGCCATCGCGCACATGTACTCCGTGCCCGATCCCGGCATGATCCGGCCACTGCTCCCGCTTCTCTCGCCCGAGCTTCGCAGTTGGCTGACGGTGCGCAACGACGACATCTATAGCTTCCGGTGGGCCGATGCGGATTACGCCCGCGCCTTCATCAGGGCCATCCCCGGTGAAGACAAGATCGCCGGATTTTACATGGGACCCGACGGCTACACCTGGGGAAGGGATTTCCTGTCCAAGGATCCGGGGAACCCGCGACAGACGGTGATGCAGAAGCAATGGCTCTCATTCGCGCTGTGGGGGCGGCTGGCATATGATCCGGAATTACCCGCCGCAACGTTCGGGCGACTCGTGGGGGCCCGGTTCCCCGGGGCCGATGTCGGCGCCCTCACGTCCGCGTGGGCCAGCGCCTCGAAGACCTTCCCGCACATCACCCGCTTCTTCTGGGGCGACATCGACATCAAATGGTTTCCCGAGGCGTGCCGCAGGAAGAGTGGCTTCTACACGGTGCGCGATTTCATCGAGGGCGGCACCATGCCCGGCGCGGGGGTGCTCAACATCATCGAGTGGCGGGCCCGGCTACTCGCCAAACAGAAACCGGAAGGCGCCACGCCGCCGGAGATCGCCGCGACGCTGGACGGCAATGCGGTGAAGGCCCTCGATGCCCTGCCGGACTTGCGGCGGGCCACCATCACCTCGGCCGATGGCGCGAGGGAGTACGCGGCCACGCTGGGCGACATCGAGGCCATGGCGCACCTCGGTCGCTATTACGCGGCGAAGATCCGCGGCGCCTGCGAACTCGCCCTATTCGACAAGAGCGGCGACGAGGCACGGAGGGCCTCGGCAATCCGTCATCTCGAGTCGGCACTGGCCCACTGGAAGGATTATGCCGCGGCGTACACCCGCCAGTACGTGCAGCCGGCGCTCTACAACCGCACCGGGATCGTCGATATCCCCGGCCAGGCCGCGAAGGTCCTCGATGACGTGACGATGGCGCGGCGCTGGCAGCCGGGGGACATCGATGAGTCCAAGATCCGGCGCTCGGGCACTGAGTCGGGATTCAAGAAGTAGCGCAAGGCTCCAGCGGCCAGAACGCGGCGCGCCTATTCGCGGCGATGAAACCGCAATACCATCGCCGGTCCTCTCTTGTTGGCCGCATAGATGTGGTAGCCCGTGCCGGAATCGGCATGGGCTCGCCGGACCGCGAGCTGCGACGCGGGGCACGGGTAGTGTCCCATTTCGACCGGCAGCGCCGGATCGCGCACCCCGTAGACGCGCACCCCATCGCGGCATGCGACGAATGCGATCCCGTCCATGACGGCCACGTCTGTCGTGGGCACATCGAGGGGCACCGCGCTTGCCAGTTTCGGGTTCGCCGGGTCGGCGACATTGACGATGACGAGGCCATTCACCGCGGTGCAGTAGGCAAGGTCATTGTCAACGGCCATCTCGCCCTGGTTGAAGGTCTTCGGGTCGTGCTGGAAGACCCCGACCTGGCGGGGGTTCGCGGGATCGCGGATGTCGGCAAAGACGAGGCGGCTCTCCCAATGCCCGTAGAGGATCGCGGTGTCTCCCGACAGCGCCACGGCATCACAGTCGATCTTGGGGTTCAGATTGCCCACGATCGTCGGCCTCGACGGCGACGAGATGTCCACGATGGTGAGACCGGCCGTGTGGTTGGCAATATAGGCGAACGCTCCCCGGATGATGATGTTCTCGGTCTGCGACGGCATCGGCAGCTTGGCCACCTGCCGAAATTCGCGGTCGCGCATCTCGCAGACCGTCAGAAACTTCGTGTAGTCGCAGACGAATGCGTGGTCGCCCGAGACCGCCATCTGCCAGGCGGCGGGCAACGATGCGGACACCGGCGCCGGAGAGCCCGGGTTCTCCCCGATATCGAACCAATAGCCAGTCTGCTGGGCATTGGTGTTGAACCCGCTGGTCAAAAAGAGGGCTCTCCCCTCCAGTGACACGAACGCGCCCTTGGCATCGAGCGTCTTGACCAGCTCGATGTTTGGGCTCTCGGCATCGGTCGCCCCTGGGGCCGCCGCGCAACCCAACAACCCAGCCAAAATGGCACCCGCGAATCGGAGAATCGATATCGGTCTGGAGGGGGTCCGTTTCGTCGGGGGCAACCTCTCCCTTTTCGGCGGCGACATTGATTGAGGCTAACGCATCCCCGGCCCACAAGGCGAGGTTCATCGGTCGCCCTGGGCCCTGACATGCGCGATCGGGAATGCGCCGACGTCAACCGCGAGACGCGATTGTCCACGAGGAGACGGAGAATGTTCTTTATGGGGTCACTCTCCCAAGGCAGTTTTGATCGGAGCGGGCCCATCCCATGACGACAGAGCGCAACTCCTCACCCAAGACCGGCGCATCGGCTGCGGTTGCCACCGGTTCTCGGCCCGCTTTTCCCGCCGTGATCGCGGGGATCGTCCTCGCATGCGGCGCGGTCGTCGCTTGCTTCGGACCGGACGCCAAGGAGCGCTGGGTTGTGCCGCCCGGATGGACGGCGACGCGCGGCGGCGAGGGCGGCCGGATCATCCCGGTGACCACGCTTGCCGAGCGCGGGCCGGGCTCGCTCGCCGAGGCGCTGGCCGCAAAGGGCCCACACGTCATCTCGTTCGCGGTCGCCGGTACGATCGACCTTGGCGGGCATTCGCTTCAAGTGAAGGAACCGCGCGTCACGATCGCGGGCGAGACGGCGCCGAGCCCGGGCATCACGCTCGTGAATGGCGGCATCGGGATCGCCACGAACGATGTGATCGTCCGGCACATCCGGATCCGTCCCGGCGCCGGCGGGCGCCCGAAGAAAAGCGGCTGGGAGATCGACGGCCTGGCGACCGTCGGCGCGCACGATGTGATCGTCGATCACTGCTCGATCACGTGGGCCACCGATGAAAACCTGAGCGCCTCCGGGCCGCGCTTCGAGGGGGACACGCCGGACGAGTGGCGCAAGAACACCTCGCACCGCATCACGTTCAGCCACTGCATCGTTGGCGAGGGCCTTCACGACTCCACCCATCGCAAGGGACCGCACTCGAAGGGATCGCTCGTGCACGACAACACGACCGATATCGCGATCATCGGCAACCTCTATATCAGCAACGACGATCGCAACCCGCTCTTCAAGGGCGGTGCCCGCGGCGTCGTGGTCAACAACCTCGTCCACAACCCCGGCCGCCGGGCGATGCATTTCGCGCTCGTCGAGGGGGAGTGGGAGGGCCACGAGTGGCAGCGCGGCGCGATGGCCATCGTCGGCAATGTGGCGCGCAAGGGGCCCAGCACCGCGCCCGGGACCGCGTTCATCGGCGCCAAGGGACCCTGCGACCTTCACCTCCGCGACAACCTCTTCTTCGACGCCGATGGCACGGCCCTGCCGATCGATCCGGACGCTTCAGCGGAACGGCCTCGGTCGACCGCCGCCGGTGGCGGCGATGGTGTGCGGTTGATCGATTCCCCACCCATGTGGCCGCCGCGGCTCAAGGCGCGCCCGGCCCACGAGACCACCGCGTGGGTGCTCGCGAATGCGGGCGCTCGCCCCTGGGACCGCGATGCCACCGACCGCAGGCTCATCGAGGCGGCGCGCTCCGGCGGCGGGAAGATCATCCACTCCGAGTCCGAGGTCCCCGAAGCCACGCGCCCGAGGCAACCCTGAGCCTAGGAGGCTGTCGGACTTTGTCCGGCAGCCTCCTCTGGCAAAACCGCCTTCTATTTGCGAACAAAGGAGTTATGCAACGAGAGCACGATTCGTTGCAGTCGTTCAGGCACGGTGCCGCATCTGGGTCTGGCCAATCATAACTGCCTTGGAATAAGGCGGTTTTGCTTTCTAGCAGCCTTGTCGGACTTGGCTAAGTCCGACAGGCTGCTAGGCGCGCGCCGCCGACCCGAGGTTGTCTCAAAACCTTCAATCAAACTTCTCATCGCGAGAGGTTCGTCGATCTCCATTGAAAGGCGGCAGTGGGACTGCCGCACTCCAAGGCGCTGCGCGCGAATGCCTTCGGAGTGCGCAAGTGACACTTGCGCCTTTCAAGCGATCTCGACGCGGTCGGCGACACATAATCCATGGCGCCGCCTATCGACGATTTTGAGACAACCTCGCCCCGGCGTCCGCGCGCCACCAGCATGCGCGGTGCCCCGGCCGACCCGGCCCTCGAGGCCGCGGGCCCTCCCGGCGGACGTGTCAGAACCAAACGAGACACCGCACCAGGGAACGCTGATCGACGCTGATCTGCGCTGATGGGACTCTCGCCGACGCACGGAGCAGCGGACACGGTCGGCGAAGAGATCAGCGAAGATCAGCCCCCCACATTCCCCGCCCCTCACTCTTCGGCGTTTTTCTTGCGCGCGCGCTTGGCCTTCTTCGCTGGGGCCGGGGTGTCGGACTCGGGATCGACCACGGTCTTGCCGCTGACCTCGAGACTTTTGACCTCCTCGATCTGTATATCCACTTGGCCCGGGGGGGCGGCATTGCCGCCGGGGAGGAACTCGCCGAAGGGGCGACCGATGGATTTCACGTCGGCGGCGAGCATCGCGCGCATCTGCCGTAACCGATCCGCCTGTTTGGGGTCGGCGGCGAGGTTCTGGATTTCCCCGGGGTCCGCGCCGAGGTCGTACAACTGGTCGGCATCCCAGAAGCCGGGGCGTTCGGCGCCGCGGACGCCGATGCCCAGGCGACCGATGTAGCTCATGAGGCGCGGGAGGCGGTCGCGGCTGGCGCCCTGGATGGCCGCGACCGTCTCCCGCGGGTAACGGATCGCCACATAGCTCCAGTCCTTCGTGGCGACCGCTCGGGCGTAGCCCATTTCAAAGTACAGGTGGTCGCGCCATGGCGTCGCTTGGCCGGTGGCGAAAAGCGGCGCGAGGCTGCGGCCGTCGGTGCGGTAGCCGTCGGGCGGTTTGGCGCCGGCGATGTCGAAGCAGGTCGGCGCCCAGTCGATGTTCTGCACCAACTCCTCGCAGACGGTTCCGGCGGGGATGCGCTCGGGCCAGCGCGCGAGCATCGGGATGCGCGTGCCGTTGTGGAGGAAGAGAGAGCCTTTGCCATCGCGCCCGTGGTCGGGCGCGAAGAGGAAGAGCGTCCTCCTGTCGATGCCGAGGGCCTTGAGCTTGTTGACGACCGCGCCGACGGCGTCGTCGACCCATGCCTCGCCCGCGGCGGGGCCGTCGGGGTCAAGGCCATGGTCCTTCAGGGTCTGAAGCAACTGCGCGCGCGGCGTCATGACCGCCGGCAGTTCCTTCAACTCCCCCTCGCCGGACACCAGCGGATAGTCCATCGAATTGCGCCACGAGCCCTCGCCGCCGTGCAGGAGCGTCGGCGTGATGTGCAGGTAGAAGGGGACGTCCTTGTTCTCCCCGATAAACTCGATGGCGGCGCTGATGGTCCACTCGGGATTGTGCTCGTGGTAGGGCTTGCGCAGGTTCTCGGGGTAGATGTGCTTGGCCCAAGCGAAGCCCACCGCCTGGAGGTAGCGGCGCATGACGCGCTCGTTGTGCGCGAACATCGCGCTCGTCTCGGGGCCGGCCTTGGCGGTCTTCGGGATCTCCTTCAAACCGTTCTCGCCACCGAAGAACTCCGGCCAATCGAGTTTGGAATCGAGGTGAAACTTGCCCGTGAAGCCCGTGACGTAGCCCGCCTCGGACAGGACGCGCCCGATGTTCAGGCGGTCCCGCTCGAGCGCCATGTTGAAATTGGGGAAGCCCTGGCGCCCGGGTCCGCCGCAGGCGTCGCCGTAGATCTTGCTGTGCGACGCGCCCGCGTAGCGGCCCGTGATCCACGAATAGCGCGACGGCGTGCACACCGCGCTGCTCACGTGCGCGCGCGTGAATTGGATTCCCTCGGCCGCGAGCCGATCCAGGTTGGGTGTCCACGTCTTCCCGCCGAAGGCGCCGATCTGCTCGGCATTCTGGTCGTCGATGAGGAAGAGGATGAGGTTGGGTCGGTTGTCGGCTGCGGAGAGCGGGAGGACGGCGAGCGCGATGGCCCAGAATCTCACAGCCAGCAGGCTGTGAAATATCCAGAGGAATCTGTCGGGCCAAGTCCGACCGATTCCTAGGGCGAGTGGGGATCTCATGGGTCGTCTGGGTTGATGGTGCCGGGATCGTCTCCAGCCACTCATGGCCACCGTCACGGCCCCCGATCCCGTCCGTCTGGCGCCAGTTCGTGAAATTTCTTCAGGCCCTCCCACGCGATGCGCTGGAGGTCGGCGCGGTCCTTCGCCGAAAACGTTCGGGTGATGGGGCCGCCATCGCGATCCTTGTCGCGGTGCCGATCATCGAGCCAGCGGATGTCGGTGACCGCGTCGACCGGCAAACCCTCCGGGCTGCGGTCGAAGAGCGCCCCGTAGAAGGTGCACGCGGTCAGGTAGGCCATCGTCTGATTCAAGTGGGCATCGTTCACGAAGCGCAGCGTCAGATCGGGGCGGGCGGTCTGGCAGTGCAGCGCCACCATGGACATGGGCACCACGGTGGCGCCGATGCGTTTCGCCAGCGAGGCGATGGCCCGCTCCTTCGCGAGAACGGGGGCGGGGTCCGGCGGCGCGGTCAGCGGTTTGTCATTCTGGGAGTCCGGCGTCGTCTCGTACAGGACCACGCGCGCGCCCTGCCCCCGGATCAACTCGGCAAACCTCGGTGCGTATTCGTGGTACGGCGCCTGGGCCCCCGGCTGGTCGTCACGATAGGACTGGAGGACGACGATGTCCCACTTGGGCCTCGGCTGGTCGAGGGTCTTGGCCAACTCCAAGTGGCGCGCGAGCGCCGGGGGGGCGTACTTGTCGCCGGGATCCTTGGCGATCGCGTCGCGCAATGCCTGGATGGTCGCCTGCTCCTCCGGCGCGGTCAGGCTCGCCAGCCGAACGAAGTTCTGCGTGCCCAGCCGCCAGTGGTCCTTGAGCGTGCGCCCGCCGTAGATCACGGTCGTCACCTCGAACCTCAGCCCGGGCTGCCCGGCCTCCGCCATCGCCTTGACGACCTGCGACAGGTTGTGACGGGCCGTGAAGCTATTCCCGATGAACAGGACGTGGCGGGCGCGGTCCCCGCCCGGCGCAGGCGACGCATCTTCCGACCATGACGGACAGGGCAACAACCCGATGAGGGCCGCCAGGATCAGGTTCGATGGGTTCGTTTTCATTGGGTTCGCTCCGGTGACTTCTTTGCCTCGGCCTCGCGCATGCGGTGGACCTTGCCCGTGTAGCCCTCGCCGAAGTTCACCTGGGTCGAGCGCAAGTGCAAGAGGAGTTTCTGCCGCATTTGCCCCAACGTTTCCCGGTGCCCGGGGTCGGCGGCGAGGTTGCGCATCTCGAGTGGGTCGTTTCGCATGTCGAAGAGGAATTCGTCGCCCCCATCGGCCCAGTACTTGAATCGCGCGTCGCGGGCCATGATGTCCAGCGGCGCCGCCTTGCCGATCTCGCCGATGACGAGGTCGCGGACCGACGCGCGCTTGCCCGTCGCCACCGGGAGCAGCGATCTCGCGAATCGGCCCGGCGCCATCTCGCCGCCGATGGCCTCGACGATGGTGGGGTACACGTCCATCATCTGCGCGAGGGCCGGGGTGCGCCCCGTCTTCACGCGGCCGGGCCACCGCACCACCAGCGGCACCCGACCGGATTCCTCGTAGAAGCGGCCCTTGGTCAGGTGGCCGTGCGCGCCCATCATCTCGCCGTGGTCCGAGGTGACGATAACGAGCGCGTCATCCCACGTCCCGCGTCCGCGCATCGCCTCGGCGAGCCTGCCGACACACTGATCCACCAGCGCGATCTTGCCGAGATAATTGGCCAGCAGCCGCTTCACCTCCGAGCGGTCGAGCGTCCTTTGCTCTCGCTTGAAGCTCTCCGGCACGTTCGCTGGCAGGGTGAGCTTTTCCGGGTCATACATCGTCGCGAACTCTCCCGGCGCATCGAGCGGCGGGTGTGGCGAATGCAGGCTGACGACGAGGCACATGGGCTTGTCCTTCGGTTGCTCGCGGATGAAGTCCGCGGCGAGGCCGGTGACAAAGCTGTCGTGATAATCCTCGGGTTTCACGACGCTGACGCGCGGCTCGAACTCCCAGTTCAGGTAGCGCTGCTTGAGGTCGGAAGCCAGCGCGCCCAGGAGGCCCATCTCCCGCATGCGTTGGGAATAGGGGCCCCTCCCATTCTCCGAGTCGGGCGGACCCGAGATATCAATGACCTGGTCGAGTCCGAGCGCCTCGTAATACGCCCCGGCGTCCTTGAAGTCCCTTTTCCATGCCGCGCCCGAGTTCCAGTGCAGTTTGCCGATCTGCGCCGTGGTGTATCCCGCGCGCCGGATGTCGCGGAACATGGGCGCCGATTCGGGCGCCATGCAGTAGCCGGTGGCGTTGTTCCACAGCGCGTGGCCGTGGTTGTGCGGGTAGAGGCCGGTCACGAGCGAGACGCGCGCGGGCATGCAAACCGGCGAAGTCGTGTAGCACGCGTCGAAGATCATGCCCTCTCCAGCGATCCGGTCGATATTCGGCGTGCGGACCTCAGGGTTGTCCCAGCCCACGTGGCGCGGGTTCCACTGGTCGGTGAGGATCACTAAGACGTCGGGCTTGTCCGCGGCAGACCACGCAAACCAGGAGGCGTTGAGAAAACAAGCGACGGCCAGGAACGTTCTCATGGGTGGGCGATCTCGTTGGGAGGCTGTTGGGGTTCGGGGGCAGTCGAGGCCCCGGCCCTCTTTTTCTGTCGCTTGGCCTGCGGCCGTTGCGCATCCCGCTGCAGCGAGGCGTAGCCGTCGAGGACCAGCCGGTGGTGCTGTTCCACTATCATCTCCTGGCCGGGGTCCTCGGCCAGGTTCTTGAGTTCGTGCCCGACGGAAGCGAGGTCATACAACTCGCGGCACACGAGCTGATTTTGCCGCATTCGGTCGCGCCATTCGACATAGCGGTACCCTGGCGTCCTCAGGGAGTACGCCATGAGGTGGCCATTGGCCTGAAGGCCGGCCACTTGGCTTCGGGCAAACTGCTTCACCTGGTCGACCTCCCCGCGGATCAAGGGCAGGAGGCTGATGCCCTCCAGATGCGGGGGGGCTGCGAGGCCCGCGATGGACGTGATGGTGGGGTAGATGTCCACGCTCTCGACGAGCGCGTCCGTCCCGCGGGCTGGTGCGGACTTCCCCGGCAGGCGGATCACTAGCGGGGACCGCATATCGGCCTCGAATTGCGTCCACTTCGCCCAGCGCGCCTGGTCGCCGAGATGGAAGCCGTGATCAGACCAGAGGACAACGGCGGTATTTTCGCGAAGGCCCAGTTCGTCGATTTTGGACAGAAGGCGACCCACGTGTGAGTCGGTGAAGCTCGTGGCGGCGTGGTAGGCGTGTATCAGATCAAGCGTTTGCCTGGCGGTGGGCATGGCGTCCGGCGTGAACATCTTGCCGCAATTGTCGCCGTAGGAGCATATCTCCCGGAAGGCGTATCCATAGTCGGCTGCGCCCTCGGCGCGACGAACGGGCTCGACTGCCCGGATCTCGTCTGGGCCGTAGAGGTCCCAGAATCGTTTTGGTGCCACGAAGGGGAGGTGCGGCTTATAGAAACCGGCCGCGATAAAGAAAGGGCCATCGCGGTGCGCCTCCAGTGCCGCGATCACGCGGTCGGCGGTCTGGTAGTCGCCATGGAGGGAGTCGGGGCCGTCGTAGATCTCCATGGCGGGCCGCCATTCCCAGCCTTCCTTCTTCTTGCGTTCCCGCTCCTTAAAATTGACGTAGCAGGCCCAATTCGGCGGGTGCCACGGGGGCTCCGACCAGCCGCAGCCGGGGCTTGCGCCCTTGCTGTGATACACCTTGCCGAAACTGAGCGTGGTGTAGCCGTTCCGTTTGAAGAGCATCGGCAGGGTCGGCATGTGCTCCGGGTCTTGCGCGACGATGTCCGTGCCGCTGTTGCCATAGACGCCCAGCGAATCTGGTCGTCGTCCGCCAAGCATGCTGGCGCGCGATGGGCCGCAGGAGGGGAACTGGACATAGTGGCGACGGAATACGACGGATTCCCCGGCGAACTTGTCCATGTGCGGGGTCTTCGCCGCGCCGCCGTAACAACCGAGAACGGGCCGCAGGTCGTCGATGCAGATGAGGAGTATGTTGGGATGATCGGGGGTGGCCGCGCGGGAAAGCGCGGGAGCGACTGCGAGCAGCGCCAGCAGAAAGGCCCGCGCCGGCGCGCGGCGCGCGCGGAGGTCTTGGGGGCTCATCCGCGCGCCCTCACTCTTGGATACTCGTGAGCCTGAGGCACACGCAGCCTCCCGGTGGTGCGGTGACGGCCATGGCGCACATCGTGTCCAGTCTGCCGCGCTCATCGCCAGGGATCATATGGGATGCATAGCGCGGGCCGGAGAATTTGAGACACGCATGGGCCCACCCGCGCATCCGCGGGCGGCGCATTCCCGCTGGCGAGAATCTCATCGACGCGGGGCCATGGGCGGGAAAAATGGTGCCCGTGATTCTGGAGAATAGATCGCTGGCGGTGGGATGGCTCCTGAAATTGGCCGCACCCGCGGCGCGCGCCCGCGGCAGCAGGCGTGGAGGGGAGCTCGAGGCGGCAGGGTTTCATGGGTGCGACTTTCGCGATTCCCGAGTACGACGCGCAAAACGCGCTGGGCTGGAGTTTCACGCGGGACTCGTGCGATGGCAGGCCGCCCCTGATGTGGATCCCTCCAACGCGGACGGAACAGGAGGCGCTTTTCTCGGCCGCGGCCTCGGTTGCCTATGGATGCATCGCCTCGATCCATCCCGAGGGCCTGAGGGAGCGGCGCTCCACCGAGCTCCGGGCCGGGGCGCTCAAGATCTATGAACCGTCCTATGCCCTTGGCGCCAAGGTCTCACCTCGCCTCGCGCGCGCGCGCGTCATCAGGCATGCCCTCATCCACGTGGGCGAGCGGCCGCGCGATGCGCGCATCGCCGACCCCCGAGCCCTCTGGACCGAGCTGTCTGCGCCGATCTTGGGCGCGTTCGAGGCCATGAAGGAGGAACATGTGCCTGTCGCCACGATCAACGACGCCCAACTGGCACGCGGTGTTCTATCGCGAGCCCGGTTCCGGGCGGACCGCCGTCTGCCTCGTCAACGCCTTCGGCTGGTTCCGGTCGTCGCGCGAGGGCCCGGGGATTCCCGCGGGCACCGCTCCCCCGGCCTGCGCGGGAGTCACGATCGAACTGGACGCGGGGCATGGCGACGTCGCCCGCGCCTTCGATGCGGTCACGGGGGCACCCCTGACGGCAAAGACCATCGATCGGCGGACCGTCTTCGACGTGCCAGATTTTCCCGTCATGAGCTGCGTCGTCATCGAATAGATCACCCCAGACGCGGGAAAATTTTCGTGCCCGAACGCGGCGGCATTGGGCCGCCAGAGCCTCATGGTTTCTGCCATATTTTCAACTCACGCTGAGCGATTTTCCATTGTCGGACGGTCCGAGGCGCAGGATGAAGGGCGCGGCGCGCCGGGCCCATGCCTCGGGCTTCGGGAATGAGGCCGCGCCATCGGCCCAGCAAGTGCGGAGCATGTCGGTGTCGATGATGCCGGGGTTGAGCGGGATCGCGGCCATGCCCCTGGGCAATTCCTCGGCGAGCGCCTTGGTCATGCCCTCGATGGCCCACTTCGTGGCGCAGTAGGGCGCGACCTCGGGCGCCACGGAGCGCCCCCAGCCCGAGCTGATGTTCACGATGACGCCCCGCCCTGCCGCCACCATGGCGGGTACGAACGCGCGGATGACGTGGGCCACGCCCTTGATGTTCACGTCGATGACGGCGCCAAACTCGTCGGCCGGGACCTCCCACAGGGGCGCATTGCGGGCGATGATGGCGGCATTGTTGACCAGCAGGTCGGGCGCGCCGTGCGTCTCCAGGACGGAGGTCGCCCAGGCCGCGACGGCCGCCGAATCGGACACGTCGACCGCGTCAAAGCGGTGCGGCCCGCCCAGGGCCCCGCGCAATTCGTCGACGGCCGCGCGGGTGCGCCCGCAGCCGACGACGGTGTGCCCCTCCGCCGCGAACGCCCGCGCCAGCGCCCGCCCACAGCCCCGCGTCGCCCCCGTGAGGACAATCTGGCGACGCATTCCCCTTTCGGCCTTGGACACCACGGGCGCCTCACTCCCCGATGATCTTGACCAGCGCGCGCTTGCGGCGCTTGCCGTCGAACTCGCCGTAGAAGATCTGCTCCCAGGGGCCGAGGTCCAGCCGACCGCCGGTGATGGCCACGACCACCTCGCGCCCCATGATGGTGCGCTTGAGGTGCGCGTCGGCATTATCCTCCGCGCCGTTGTGGCGGTACTGCGAGTAGGGCTTCTCGGGGGCGAGCCTCTCGAGCCAATCCTCGAAATCCTGGTGCAGCCCAGATTCGTCATCGTTGATGAAGACGCTGGCGGTGATGTGCATCGCGTTCACGAGGGCCAGCCCCTCCGTCACGCCGCTGGCGCGGACGGCCTCCTCGACCTGCGGGGTGATGTTGAGCAGCGCCCGGCGGGATGGCACCTGAAACCAGAGTTCCTTGCGATGGGATTTCATGCGGACCTTTATAGGATCCCGGCGGGGCGTTTCAACCCGTTCCGATTTTGAGCCTCGACCCGGCCCGCGGGACGGGCAAGAATGCGCGTCATGGCCGAGGGAGTGCGCCGGGAGTCGTTTCGGGTGGTCGGGGGCAAGCCGCTCTGCGGGCGGATACGCCCGCAGGGGAACAAGAATGAGGCGCTGCCGATCCTGGCCGCGAGCATCCTGACGGGGGAACCCGTGGTCCTGGACAACGTCCCGGACATCCACGACGTGCGGGTCATGCTGCAGTTGCTGGAGTCGCTGGGCGTCACCGTCGAGCGCCTCGATGGCAACTCGCGGCTGCGGGTGACCTGCGCGGCCCCGCCCGATTCCGACGTGCCGCTCGACCTCGCCGGAAAGCTGCGGGGCTCGGTCACGCTCGCCGGCCCGCTGCTGGCCCGCACGGGGCGCGCCATCCTGCCGAAGCCGGGCGGCGACCGCATCGGGCGCAGGCGCCTGGACACGCACCTTCTCGGGTTCCAGGCCCTCGGGGCCAAGATCGAGGCCCTGCCATTCGGGTATCTCCTCGAGACCGACGGCCTCGAGGGCGCGGACATCCTTCTGGACGAGGCGTCCGTCACCGCCACGGAGAACATCATCTCGGCGGCCGTGCTGGCCAAGGGCGAGACCGTGCTCCGCAACGCGGCGAGCGAACCGCACGTGCAGGGCCTATGCCGCATGCTGGAGCGCATGGGCGCGCGGATCGACGGGGTGGGCACCAACCTCCTGCGCATCGAGGGCGTCGATTCGCTCCGGGGCGCAGAGCACCGCGTGGGGCCGGACTACCTCGAGGTGGGCAGCTTCATCGCGCTGGCGGCCGTCACGGGCGGCGACCTCGTCATCGAGGACGCGATCTTCGAGGACCTGCGCATGATCCGGTTCAACTACGACAGGCTGGGCATCAAGACCGTCGAGCAGGACGGCGCGCTGTACGTGCCCCGGGGGCAAACGATGGAGGTCAGGCCGGACCAGGGCGGGGCCATACCGGAGTTCGATGACGCGCCCTGGCCGGGTTTTCCCGCCGACATGACCTCGGTCACCCTCGTCACCGCGACCCAGTGCAGGGGCACGGTCCTGATCCACGAGAAGATGTTCGAGTCGCGGCTGTTCTTTGTCGACAACCTGATCCAGATGGGGGCGCGGATCGTGCTGTGCGACCCGCACCGGGCGGTGGTCATCGGGAAGGAGCGGCTCCGCGGCGCGAGGGTGGCGAGCCCGGACATCCGCGCGGGCATGGCGATGCTGATCGCGGCGCTGTGCGCGGAGGGCGAGTCGGAGATCCAGAACGTCGATCAGATCGACCGCGGGTTCACGCGGATCGACGAGCGGCTGCGCGGCCTGGGGGCGCGGATCGAGCGAATCGCCTGAGGGGTCCGGCCATGGCCGCACACGCAGAGACGTTCTCCGTCGCCACCCGCGGCCGGGGCACCTACGAGATCACGGGGCAGATCGGCGAGGTCGTGGGCCGCAGCGGCGTGCGGACGGGCGTCGCCACCGTTTTCGTCGCGCACACCAGCGCCAGCCTGGTCATCTTCGAGAACGCGGACGCCACGGCGCGCGAGGATCTGGAGACTTTCTTCGGGCGGCTGGTGCCGGATGGGGCGACGTGGTTCGCGCACGACCTGGAGGGACCCGACGACATGCCCGCGCACATACGGATGGCGCTCACCCGCACTTCGGAGAACATCCCGGTCGAGGCCGGCCGCCTGTGCCTCGGCACGTGGCAGGGCATCTTCCTGTTCGAGCACCGGCGGGCCCCCCACCGTCGGACCATTTCCGTGGCGGTCGTCGGGGAGCCATAGGGCCACGCGGCCCGGGCGCTTGGCCAGGCGCTCACGCGTTCGGCCCCGGGCATTTCCGATGTGGCCCACCTGGACCGGCAGCTGCCGGGGATCGTTGCCACGGTCCGGCGAACGCAGCGACATCTTGGGTTCTCAGTGGTCGCAGATCTTATCGGGCGAGGTGGAGAAGCCCGCGCCGCAGTCCACGAACTTCCCCCGGGCGCCGAGGAAATCGATGAGCTGGTCGGCGGTCATGCCCTCCGCGGAGCAGGTGCGGAATCGCGCCCCCGCGCCGAATCGCGCGATGATGGCCTGGCGCAGGCTCGCGCGGGTGTATTCCGCCCCGCTGTCCACCATCATCCGCATGACCTCGTGGCCGTGGATCTCTGGGTCCATGATGATGAGCCTTTCGGGCAACGGGGCGGATGGCCGGCGGGGATCGGGTCGCGCTACTCCCCGGGATCGTAGAGGATGCGCCCGCAGTTCTCGCAGGCGACGATGCCTCGCGCGGCCTTCACGTCCAGGGCGGTCTGCGAGGTGACCTTCATGTGGCACCCGCCGCACGTCGTGCCATGGACCAGCGGGACCAGCGCCGCGTCGCCCCGGTGGTCCAGGATGCGCTGGTAGCGCTTGAGGATGTCCGTCGGCACGGAGGAACGGGCGCCCTCCCGCTCCGCCTCCGCCTCCGCGATCTGGGATTCCACCGCCTTGAGCTTGCGCTCCACGTCGGCGATCTGCGCGCGGACGGCCTTCTCGAACTCCGCGACCTGGGCCGCCTCGGAGGCCACGGCCTTCTGGGCGGCATCGAACTTCTCCATCAGCTCCAGCTCGCGGTCCTCGATCTCGATGATGCGTTTCTCGGCGCGCTCGATCTCGTGCCCCAGGGCGGCGTACTCGTCGTTCTTGCGAGTCTGGAGTTGCTGCCCCCTGTACTTGGCGATCTGCTGCTTGTGCGACTGGACCTCGAGATCGAGCTCCTTGCGCTGGGTCTCGATGCGCTGGGCCTCGAGGCGGTGCTGCTGGAGGGCGGCGCCGCGGTCCTTGATGCGGGCATCCAGCGCTTCTTTCTCTCTGGGGAGCGCCTTGAGCTGGCGCTGCAGCTCCCGCACGCGGCGATCCCGGTCCTGCAGGACGAGGAGGTTCTTCAGCGCATCGGCCTTTTCTGTCACCCCCCCTTTATCGGCGGATCGGAGCGGCAGGCCAAGATTTTTTCCACGTACTTGGCCAGTATGTCGAATTCGAGGTTGACGCGGTCGCCGGCGCGGCGCTCGGCCAGCGCGGTGACCTCGCGGGTGTGGGGTATGATCCAGAAGCGCATGAGCCCCCGCTCGGCGGCCGCGATGGTCAGGCTTATGCCATCGATGGCGGCGCTGCCTTTTTCGACGACATAGCGGTCGCCGCCCTCGGGGATGGCGACGTCGAGCACCCAGTCGGGCCCGCTCGGCTCCCAGCGAAGGATCGGCGCGGCGACGTCGATATGGCCGCTGACGAAGTGTCCCCCGAGGCGCGCGTCCGCGGCCAGGGCGCGCTCGAGGTTGACGGCCCCGCCGGGCCGGACGTCGCCGAGGTTGGTCCTGCGGAGGGTCTCCGCCAAGACGTCGAAGCACAGCCGCCCGGTGTCCCGCGCGACGACGGTCAGGCAGCAGCCGTTGACGGCGACGCTGTCGCCCTCCCGCAGGCCATCCGCAATGCGCCCGGCATCGACGATCAGCCGGGTGCCGGACGCCAGGCGCTCCAGCGATTCGATTCTGCCGATGCCTTCAACCAGCCCTGTGAACATAACCCTCCAGTAGCACGTCGGGCCCGAGCCGCGAGACGCGCATGTCGCGCACCGAAAAGCCGCGGCCCAGAAAGCCCCCCGCGCCGATCGCCAGCGCGGGTCCCCCGAGGATGCGCGGGGCGATGAAAAAAGCGATCTCATCCACACAGCCGGCATCGAATGCCGAGGCGAGGAGTTTTCCCCCGCCCTCGAGCAGGACGGCGGTGACGCCGCGGCGGCCCAGATCCTCCAGAACCGCGCGCCAGGGGCGGTTCCGATAGATCAGGGTCCGGTCCCTGAGGGCGTCGGTCAAGAGGCGCGCCGTGCGCGGGAGGCGACCGGACCGGGTCATGACCACGCGGAGGGGCTGGGGCTTCAGTCGCGCGCGGTGGCAGAGCCGCACGGTCAAGGCCGGGTCATCGGCCCGGACCGTCGCGGCACCGACGACGATGGCATCGGCCCAGCGGCGCAGTTCGTGCGCGCGGCGCAGCGCGGGCGCCGAGGTGATCCTGCGCGATTGGCCCGGGGGCGGCGCGATGCGGCCATCGGCGCTCATGGCTATCTTGGCGATCACCCACGGTCGGCCGGTGGTGATCCACCGGCCAAAGGCGCGGTTGAGCGCGGCGCATTCTTCGGCCAGCACCCCGCCGGTGACCGCGATCCCCCCGCGCTCGAGGATGCGTCGGGCGCGCCCCCGGTGCCGGGGGTTGGGATCGGTCGCGCCAAATACCACGCGGCGCACGCCGGCCGCGATGATCGCATCGGTGCAGGGCGGTGTCCGTCCGCGGGTCGAGCATGGCTCGAGGGTCACATAGAGGGTCGCGCCCCGCACGGAGGACCCGCGGCGGCGGGCATCGGCAAGGGCCTCGATCTCCGCGTGGGCGCCGCCCGCCCGCCGATGCCACCCCCGTCCGATCAGCCGGCCCGCCCTGACCAGCACCGCCCCAACGGCGGGGTTGGGGGACGTCAGGCCCACCCCATGCCTCGCCAGCGCGAGGGCGCGACGCATCCACGCGATGTCCTGCCGGGCATCGGCGGGGGATGCGATGCGTGGGGTCTTCACTGGGATGCGCGCGCCACGAGGCGAGCCCGCTCAGTCGGCAATCTTGATGCGCTTGAGGACGTCCTGCTCCTTGGGCAACAGGGACTGGGGGTCGAGATCGGCCACCTGCTGCTTGGCTTCCGCGACGCGCCCGGCCAACCGGAGCGCGTCCGCGTAATGGAGCCGGATCGCGCTCTGCTTGAACGCGTCCACCGGCATCTTCGCATAGACCGCCACGGCCTCCTGAACCCGGCCGTTGAGCGCGAGGGCCCGGGCGTACGTGTCGGCGACGTTGATCTCGTCCGGCTTCTGCTCGTAGACCTCCTTGGCGAGACCCATCGCGCGCTCGAGATCCTTGTTGCCCAGCAGCAGCAGGGCGGCGGTGTTGTTCTTGATCACCAGGTTGCCCGGCAAGACGGCCAGCATCTTGTCATAGCACTCGAGCATCTTGTCGGTGTCCCGCTGCCGCTCGTGGATGCGGAGGCTGCGGGTCAGCGCGAGCAACTTGAGCCGGGTCGTCGAGGTCTCGGCGATGGCGTAGAACTCGAGGGCCTGCTCAGACATGTTCCAGCGCTCCAGCGTGTCCCCGGCCCGGAAGGCGAGCTGGTGGTCGTTGCCCACCAGCTGCACCGCGCTGCGCACCGTCACGCGGGCGCTCGAGGAGTCGTTGACCTGGAACTGCGCCCGGCACAGCCAGAGCCAGAAATTCAGGAGCTGCTCGGGGGTGCCCACCTTCTTGGTCTCGGACCGCGCCAATTCCGCGGCCTCTTCCCAGCGATTCTGCGAGGCGAAGACCGCCAGCTCGATGAGGCGCGTCTCGGGCTGGTCGCGCTCGGCGGGGTCCAGGAACTCGAGTCGCCGCACGGCGGCCTCGGGGCCCAGCCACGAGCCCGTTCGCACGATGAGGTCGCGCCTCTGGGGCGCCGTCTTGGCGATTTTCCAGAGGATCTCGATCTCGACCTCGGAGGAGTTTGGCTCGATCTTCCTGCGGAGATCGAGGCGCCTGAGCCGGGCGGCCCAGTTGTCGGGGGATTTGGCGATGACCTCCTCCCAGAGTTTCACGGCGGCGGCGGGATCTTGCACCGAGGTGGCCTCGGCGAGCGACTGCGTCGCCGCGGCGAAGAACTCTGGCTTGTCCCTGAGCTGCTCCAGCTTCTCGCGCCCGCGCTTCGAGATGGCCGGGTCGCTGGACACCAATTCGAGCGTGGCGATCGAGACCTGGATGCGCTGGTCATCGGGGGCCAACTCCTTCGCCTTGTTCAGCGCCTGATATCCCTCGGGATAGCGCTGCTGCGACAGGAACAGCACGCCCGTGAGATGCCAGACCTCGGGATTGTTGGGAAACGTCTTGAGGATCTTCTGGAGCAGCAGGTTGGCGATGTCGGCGCGGCGATTCTCGACGCAGGCCCGCAGGGCGGCGATGGCGGACTTCTCGTCGCTCGAATTGAGCTCGTAGGCCTTGGCCAAGAAAAACAGGTACTGCTTGTCGCCCTGTTCCCTCAGGACCTCGGCCCACATCGACCACGTATCGGCACGGTCGGGGTCATGGCGCAGGGAATTCTGCAACTGGATGCGGGCCGACTCCTTGTCCCCCTGCTCCAAGAACTTCCGCGCGCTGTCGTTGTACATGGCGGCGCGGACTTTGTGGTACTGGGGTTTCAGCCACCCCAATGCCAGAAAGAACCCCACGCCGCCGGCGCAGAAAAGGACTATGATGAAGGGCCAGAACCACTTCCGCACTTGCCGCATCATCCTTGGTGACAGCATATGTCTCTCCGCCGCGCGACGGCCGTCCCCTCCGGGGTTGCACCCGACACGCGGGTTCAATGAGAGACGAGAAGCGACGCCCCGTCAAGCGCCCGCTGTCACGCCCGTCGCCGCCGGGCATTGAATGCGCGTGACAGCGCGGGATGCGGGAGGTTATTTTTTGTTTTTCCCACGACCCATGAGCGCGCAACGGGCGGAGGCCCCACTCGGAGTTTTTGATTCGGGCATCGGGGGCCTGACCGTGGTGCAGGCCATCGCGGAACTGCTGCCCGACGAGCGGATCGTGTATCTGGGGGACACCGCGCGCGTGCCCTACGGCAACAAGTCGCCGGAGACCGTCGCCCGTTTCGCGAGGCAGGATGCCGCGTTCCTCTTGGGTCGCGGCGTGAAGGCCGTCGTGGTGGCGTGCAACACGGCCACGGCGTTCGCCCTGCCGGCGCTCGAGGCCGCGCTAGAGGTGCCCGTGATCGGGGTGCTGGAGCCGGGCGTCGAGGCGGCGCTGGGCCGCACGCGCAACGGGAGGATCGGGCTCATCGGGACCGCCGGGACGATCGGCAGCGAGGCCTACCAGCGCGCCATCGCGGCCCGGCGGCCCGGCGCGCATATCGTGCCCCGCGCCACCCCGCTGCTGGTGCCGCTGGTAGAAGAGGGATGGCTGGAGCATCCGGTGACCCGACAGGTGCTGGCGGAATACCTGGGCCCCATGCTCCGGGAAGACATCGACACGCTGGTGCTCGCGTGCACGCACTATCCGCTGCTCAAGCCCGCGCTGCGCGAGGTCGCCGGCGAGGGGGTCGCGCTGGTGGATTCGGCGACCACGTGCGCCGCGCACGTGGCCGGGAGGCTCGGTGCCCTCGGGTTGGCCGCGCCCCCCGGCGGCGGGTGCGGCATCGACATCTACCTGACCGACCGGCCCGCGCAGTTCGAGAGGGTGGCCCGGCGTTTCCTGACGGCCCCGATCAAGGGCATCGAGGTCGTGGCACTTCCGGAGTGATGGCGTCGCGCCCGGGATGGACGGCGGCCCCGCCTCCTGCTAGGCTGCGGCGCTCATGAGGATCAACTACCAACTCAACCCGGGGGCGCTGCGCAAGAAGATCGATCGGCTCTGGGAGTTGTCCGAGGAGAAGATCCTGGAGATCGAGAGCCTGTACGATCACTCGAAGGGACCCCCGGTCTTCACGGAGCGCGGGCGCTTCGTGCCGCGCGAGTGGGCGGACTGGACCCGCGGGTTCCAGTATGGCTCGGCGCTGCTGCAGTTCGACGCGACGGGCGACGCGCGATTCCTCGAGCTGGGGCGATCGCGGACGCTGGAGCGGATGCTGTCCCACCTGACGCACCTCGGGGCCGACGACCACGGCTTCAACAACGTGAGCACGTTCGGCACCCTCCTGAGGCTGATGGGCGAGGGCCGGGTGCCGGAGGCGCCATGGGAGCGGCGTTTCTACGAGCTGGCGATGCGGGTCTCGGGGGCGGTGCAGGCCTCGCGCTGGTCGACGGTGTCGGACGGCACGGGCTTCATCCACTCGCTCAACGGCCCCCACTCGCTGTTCGCCGACACGATCCGCTCGTGCCGGGCGCTGGCGCTGGCGCACCAGCTGGGCCAGCGGCTGCTCACCGAGGGCGACGTGTCGATCTCGCTCCTGGAGCGGCTGCTCCAGCACGCGCGCAACACCGCGCGCCACAACGTGTATTTCGGGGAGGGCCGCGACCTGTACGACGTGCGGGGGAGGGTCGCCCACGAGTCGATATTCAACACGAAGGATGGGAGGTACCGCTGCCCCAGCACGCAGCAGGGTTACTCTCCGTTCTCCACGTGGACGCGCGGCCTGGGATGGGTCATGCTCGGGTTCGCCGAGCTGCTCGAGTTCATCGAGTCGCTGCCCGACGCCGAGCTCGCGGGGTTCGGGGGCAAGCGCGAGGTGGCGCGGGAATTCCTGGTCACGGCCAAGGCGACGAGCGATTTCTACCTGTTCCATTCGGCGCTCGACGGGGTGCCCTACTGGGACACGGGCGCGCCGGGGCTGGCGCGCATGGGGGATTACCTCTCCCGGCCCGCCGACCCGTTCAACGAGCACGAGCCGGTGGACAGCTCGGCGGCGGCGATCGCGGCCCAGGCGCTGCTGCGCCTGGGGCACTACCTGATGTCGCGCAATGACCACGAGGGCGGGCGGCGGTATTACCACGCGGGCCTGACGGTCGCGGACACGCTGCTGGACAAGCCCTACCTGAGCACCTCGCCCGATCACCAGGGCCTCCTGCTGCACTCGGTGTGCTTCCGCCCCAAGGCCTGGGACGCGCTCCCGACGGGCCACCGCGTCCCCTGCGGCGAATCGTCCATGTGGGGCGACTACCACTTCCGCGAGCTGTGCCTCCTCATCGGGCGGGCCGCCCACGGGGGACCCTACCCGAAGTTCTATCTCGAGCCGTCCGCCTCTTGACACCGGGCGGGTCGCGATCGACCCTTGCGTCCGTGGCCTTCGACGGAATCCGCGCCTTTGTCGACGAACTGGACCGCGCCGGCGAACTGCTGCGCGTGCGGGAGGCGGTCTCCTGCGAGCTCGAGGTCACGGCGGTCGCCGACGCGGCCATGAAATCGCCGGGCGGGGGAAGGGCGCTCCTCTTCGAGAACGCGACCCTGCCCCGGGGGGACCGCTCAAACTTCCCCGTGGGCATCAACCTGTTTGGCTCGGCGGAGCGCATGCGGCGCGTGCTGGGCGGGCGGACGCCCGACGAGGTCGCCGACGAGATGGCGTTCTTGCTCAAGGCCAAGCCGCCGCGCTCGCTGGCGGAGGGATGGGAATTGCTCAGGCGAGGCTTCGGCGTGGTGCACGCCCGGCCCACGCGCGCCGGCACCGGCCCGTGCAAGGAGGTCATCCGCCGGATGGATGGCGCGGGCGGCGGCCTCGACCTGTCGGGGTTGCCCGTGCTGAAGTGCTGGCCCGAGGACGGCGGGCCATTCATCACGCTGCCCAACGTGCACACGCGCGACCCCGACACCGGCGAGCGCAACATCGGCATGTACCGCATGCAGGTCTTCGACGGGACCACGACCGGCATGCACTGGCAGCTCCACAAGGTCGGCGCCCGCCACGGGCGGCGATACTATGAGCGCGGCGAGCGGATGCCCGTGGCCGTCTGCCTCGGCGGCGACCCGATCTACACCTTCGCCGCCACCGCGCCCATGCCCGATGGCCTCGACGAGATCCTCCTGGCCGGATTCCTGCGCCGCAAGTCCCCCGCCCTCGTGCGGTGCGAGACCTGCGACCTCGAGGTGCCCGCCGACTCCGATTTCGTGATCGAGGGCTACGTCGATCCCGCCGAGCCCCCCCGCGACGAGGGGCCCTTCGGCGACCACACCGGCTTCTACACGCCCGTGGATAAGTATCCCGTCTTCCACGTCACCGCCATCACCCACCGCCGCGACGCCGTCTACCCGGCCACGATCGTCGGCAAGCCCCCGATGGAGGACTTCTACCTGGGCACCGCATCGGTCCGCATCTTCATGCCGGTCTTCCGCATGAACTTCCCCGAGATCGTGGACATCGCGCTGCCGGCCGAGGGCGTCTTCCACAACCTCGTCTTCGTCAGCATCAAGAAGCAGTACCCCTACCAGGCCTTCAAGATCATGCACGGCCTCTGGGGCATGGGGCAGATGATGTTCTCCAAGATCATCGTGGCCGTCGACGCCCACGTGAATGTCCACGACACGTCCGACGTCCTCTTCCACCTGTGCGCGAACGTCGACCCCGAGCGCGACACGATCTTCACGAAGGGGCCCTGCGACAGCCTCGACCACGCCCCCACCGAGCCCAACATCGGCTCCCACATGGGCATCGACGCCACCACGAAACTCCCCGGCGAGGGCTACCGCCGCGGCTGGCCCAGGGAACTCTCCATGCCCAAGGAAGTCACCGAACGCGTGGCGGCGATCGTGGCGCGGCTGCGATAAGGCGGCGGTAGCCGGTCCGCCCCCTAATCGATCATGCGGCGGGTGATATCGCCGTAGGCGTCGATGCGGCGGTCGCGGAGGAAGGGCCAGTTGCGGCGGATGTCCTCCAGGTGGGCCGGGTCGACCTCGGCGATGAGCGTCTCCTCGGATGC
>JADLBR010000318.1 GCA_020847615.1 Verrucomicrobiia bacterium | reverse complement strand
TCGCGGTCATGGACTGGGAGGGCGACTACTTCCCCGGCCCGGACGGCAAGTACTTCGGGGTGGACGATCCGGTCAATCACGCCTCCGCCAAGGTGCAGGGCGTCTGGGGCCCGGAGCGCCCCGGCGACGAGTACTTGACCGATCGGCTGGGGCGGCACGCGGTCGAGTTCATCGAGAAGAACAAGGGCGGCCCCTTCTTCCTGTACCTCGCGTTCAACGCGGTGCACACCCCGCTCCACGCCAAGAGGTCCGACCGCGCGCGCTTCGCACACATCAAGGAGGAACCATTGCAGATGTACGCGGCGATGGTCGTCTCGATGGACGAGAATGTCGGACGGGTCCTCGATGCGCTCAAAGCCAACGGCATCGAGGAGAACACGCTCGTGGCATTCACGAGCGACAATGGCCCCGCCCTCGGCGGCACCCGCATCAAGGTGTGGCGCGACGGATGGCCGCCCGAGATCCTGCTCGGCTCCGCGGGCCCACTGAACGGCCACAAGGCGCAGTTCCTTGAGGGCGGTTTCCGGCAACCCTACATCTTGCGATGGCCGGCGAGACTCAAGGCCGGCATCACGTATTCGTGCCCCGTGAGCACGATGGACCTGTACCCGACGTTCTGCGCCGCCGCCGCGGCACCCGTCCCCGACGGCACCCGACTCGATGGCGTGAACCTCCTGCCATTCCTCACCGGACAGGACACCGCCGATCCCCACAAGATCCTCTTCTGGAAGAACGGCGACAGCGGCGCCGTCCGCGAGGGCGACTGGAAATTGCTCCTGGGCCCGTCGGAGCCCAGGGTCCAGCTCTTCAACCTCCACGACGACATCGGCGAATCGCGCGACCTCGCGGGGGAGAAACCGGACGTGGCCGCGCGCCTTCGGAAGACGTGGGACGAGTGGTCGGCCTCGCTGCCGCCGCGCGCGAATCCCCCCAGGCCGACCGTCGTTGAGGCCGAACCGAAGACCATCACCGGAAAGCTCTCATTCCGCCAACCGTTGAACCGGGACGGCAAACCCTACAAGGCGTACGACGTGACGACGGAGAAAGGGCAGGTTTACACCTTTACCGGCATGATCGCGAAACAGGGCGCCCCCGCGGTCGATGTCGCCTCTCTGGTTGGCCACAGGGTCCGGGTGGCGGGCAAATGCACGAAAGCCCAGGCGGGGCATGCCCTCGTGGAGATCACCGCCCTCGAGGACCTCGGGCCCTGACCGGCCAAGCCTCCACCCGCCGTATTTTTCAGCGGAAAACTTCTGGAAGGTCCGGGCTGCCCGAAGGCAGCGCGACGAACATTCCCGCGACCTTGGGTCCGTAGTGCCGCCTTTAGGCGGTATTCGCATAACCGGTTGATTCCGTCTTTCTTGTGGCACGTATCGTCGTGCACGGAACTTTGAAGTTTCAGGTCGGCCCGGGATTGAGCGGGAACGGCCACGTGCTACGTTGATCCCTAAAGAAAGGTGATCCCATGCGTAACCTCATCGTCGCGGCGCTCGTCTTGGCCGTGCTCTATTTCGCGAACCCCGACAAGGCCGACCACGTCAAGGCCATCAACGCCCGCGCCACGGAGAAGTCCGGCGAGTTGATCGGCGCGATCCAGTCGATCGCCAACGCCGTGGATCCCGACCTCGAATACCACAACTTCTATCTGTTCTCGACCGTGACCCGCCGCGAGAACCTCGTGAGCGTCGGCCTGCTCAAGATGGTGTTTCCGGCGAAGGAGTGAGGGAATGGCCGACCGAGCGCCTCCTGCCGTGGCCCATCGGGTCACTGTCGGGTCCGGGCGCTCGGCCAGCGCGCCCACGGTCTAACGACCGTGGCTGCACCCGGCATTTTCGAGCTACGGCTTCCCCGCATCCATGCCGACAAGCCTGACACCGCGGCGGCGGAGATAGGCATTCCACGAATCGACGGTCTGGCGGTCTGGCGGCTTCACGGAGGCGGGGAGCCGGTCCCCGAGGCCAAACCGCCTGAGCTTGCCGCGCCACAGGTCGAAGTACGGGAGCAACTCGACGCCGGCGAGGTCCGGCAACTCGGCCGCGAGCGCGGCGATGCCATCGAGATGTTCCTCGCGCGCATTATGTCCCGGAATCATGGGGCACCGCATCACGATCTTCGCCCCGGCCGCGTGGAGCTTGCGCAGGTTCTCGATGATGAGGTTGTTGCCCACCCCCATGAACTCGTAATGCCTCTTGGGGTCCGTCTCCTTGTAGTCGTACAGCCAGAGGTCCGCCACCGGCATCATGCGCGCAATGGTGTCCCATTCCGCATAGCCCGATGTCTCGATGCAGGTGTGGATGCCCCGCGCCCGCGCCTCGCACAAAAGGGCATGGCAAAAGTCGGGGTTGAATAGGGGCTCCCCTCCCGAGAGGGTCATTCCGCCACCCGACGCCCCATAGTAATCCTTGTCCCGCAGGACAACCTCCATGACCTCTTCGCTGGTCACCTCCCGGCCCACGGTCTCGAGGGCCTTAGGGTCGCAGGTCGGGACACAAGTCTGCCCCTGGTCGCAGCGCGACCAATCCAGCGCGGCCCTGCCATCCGCCCCGGATTTCAGGGCACCGGGCTTGCAGGCCGGAAAGCAGGCGCCGCACGCGATGC
>JADLBR010000317.1 GCA_020847615.1 Verrucomicrobiia bacterium | reverse complement strand
GGGATGCACGTGCCGGCGATGGGCGGGGAGCGAGGCGAGCCAGTCGCGGTAGGACGCGGCGGGGACGCGCCAATCGCCCTGATGGACGCTGATGCGCCAGGCGAGGCCGCCAGCGGCGCGGTTGTCGTCCAGCGGGCCGTAGGCTTCGGTCTCGAAGGTCAGGGCCTGTTCTGGCAGGACGCGCATCGCTGTGTAAATGCCCTGGGCGTCATGCGATTGGATGCTGAAACCTTCATGGGCGCCCTGGAGGATGGCCAGGCCGGCCTCCCAGTACTGCGGCCAGGCCCAGCGGAAGTTGTGCAGCAACGGATCGGAGAGTTTGAGGCGCGTGCCCTGGAAGAAGGGGGCGACGAGGTCGAGGTCGGGATCGAGCCCCCCTACTCGCCAGCGGACGGAGCGCAGGGCGGCGCGGTGGGACATGCCCGAGGGCTCGATGAGCAGGTCGCCGGTCTCTAGATCCTCGGAGCAGGTGACGACGGCGATGCCGTCCCAGACCTCGATGAGGAACTGGGCGCGGGTCGGCGAGAGAAGTTTGCACACGGCGCGTCCCCAGTAGCGGTCGGTGAGGTCGACGGCGTTGTGCCCCCGGAAGATGAGTTGGAGAGGACAGGGCGTCTGGTCGGCGGCGGGCTGCGGGGCGAGGTACGAGCGGCCGGTGGCCAGGTTCTTGAGGCTCGCCAGCGCGCCACGCACGAGGTGAGCTTCGAGAGTTTTGGTCTGAACTGTAAGGCGATCGTCTTGAACAGTGAGCATGTGTGTAACTCTCACGGTGGTGAGATAGAGCATATCCGATTGCCTGGACGGCAATTGCGGATGCTTTGGCCTGAGTTTCGAAGCGATCATATTAATGAAAGCTGACTTGACATTTTCGCGCACGCATCGCACAATTATGGCGACCGATATGGTCTGCCGGACGATCGAATCGTAACTGTGAGGCATCCACTATGAACATGTCTTCTACACTTCCGGACAATGGCGAACACCCCAATCAGGAGCAGAGGCTCGACACGATCTGCGAACTTGTCCGCATGGGCGGGCGGATCCGCGTGGCGGATCTGTCACGGCGCTTCGGCGTCTCGGAGGTGACGATCCGGCGTGATCTGCAGACGCTTGAGAACGCCGGCCGGCTGGTGCGGACGCGCGGCGGGGCGGCGGCGGTGGGCGCGCGAGCGATGCCCGGGTTGGGCTGGGGAACCAGCGAAACAGCGACGTTGGCGCAGCGCGGGCTGATGGCGATCGCCTCGACGATGTCGGAGCAGGCGGGGGTAGAGGGGGTCGAGGGCGACATCGATGAGCCGAGCTTCAGCAACCGGCTGTGGCAGGCTCGCGCGGCGAAAGAAGCGATCGGGCACGCGGCGGCGGAGCTGCTGCGGCCGGGCGACAGCGTGATCCTGGACACGGGGTCGACGCCGTTCGTGGCGGCCAAGCACCTGCACAATCTTCAGCGACTTACGGTCGTGACCAATTCGATCGCGGTGATCTTGGAGCTGGTCGACGCCCCTGGGATTGAGGTGCTGGCCCTCGGGGGTGTTCTGGATAGGCGAGGGATGGAATTCACCGGGGCCTCCGTGTCGGCGCAGCTTCAGGGGCTGCGGGTGCGGCTAGCGTTCCTGGGAGCGGACGGGCTGAGCGTGGGGCGTGGGGCTCAGGCGTCGAGCGCCGCGGTGGTGCAGAACGCGGGTCTGATGGCCAGCCACGCGCAGGAGATCGTCGTGCTGGCGGACGCGTCAAAACTCGGGCAGGACGCCTTTGGCTCGTACCTGCCGACCGAGCGGATCCACACGCTGATCACGGCTGGGCCATGGAGCGAGCGGGCGGAGGAAGAGACACGTCAGCTCCGCGAACATGGCGTGCGGGTCATACGGGCGGATGAATCGGATAAACTATCGGCCCGAGTTTGACCCCCCGGAACCCCCGGCCCCCGGCACCCCCCGGAAGCCCCCGGCACGCATCGCGGAATCTGACGCAAGCGATTGCGAAGGTTTTTACTCACCCCACCCTCACGCCTGGAGTTGTTGGACATGACTGGCAGAGAGATTCGACTGGGCCGGCTGCTCGCCGGCGGGAAGACCGTGGTCGTCGCCGTGGACCATGGGGAGTTTGATGGGCCGATCCCGATGCTCGAGGACGTTCCGGGCGTGGTGGCGAAGATCAACCCGATCGTCGACGCGGTGCTGCTGTCGCCGGGGATGCTGCCGCATTGCGGGAAGTCGTTCGCGTTCAAGGGCGCGCCGATGCCGATCGTGCGGCTGAACTGGGCGACGACGTACTGCTTCGGGTGGAACTATCAGGAGGGCGAGACGGTGTCGGCGGCTTCTCCGCGGGCGATGATGGAGGCGGGGACCGAGGCGGTGCTGGTGAGCCTGTCGCTCAAGACCGGGTCGGAGAAGCGCGACGCGAAGAACGTGAGGGTCTACGCCAGGCTCGTCGAGGAAGCCAAGAAGTGCGGGCTGGCGGTGGTGGGCGAATACTTCCCGGCCCGGGGGGAGCACGTGACGGGGAAGGAGCAGTTCGAGGAGATCAAGGTCGGCTGCCGGATCATCGCGGAGCTGGGGGCGGACACGGTCAAGACGTTCCACACAGAGAACTTCCGCGAGGTCGTCGCGGGGTGCCCGGTGCCGATCTGGGGGCTGGGCGCCAGCCGGCTGCCGAAGATGGTTGACGCGCTGAGCCTGGCGAAGAAGGAGATGGACGAGGGGGCGCAG
>JADLBR010000316.1 GCA_020847615.1 Verrucomicrobiia bacterium | reverse complement strand
CGTGATCGCACGAGTTCTTGGGCTCGATCCCATCGTTCAGGGCCGCGGTCGCATCGCCGCCATGGCAGTGCGAGGCCGACGCGACGCTCTCGCCCGCGATCGTGGGCTTCGGCGGCGCCTTCGCCGTCGCGGCTGTGCGCGCGAGCCACACGGCCATGGGATTCGGTCCCCGATGGCACCAGGCGTAGTACGGGATCAGCGTGATCTCCGCCGGCGCCTCGATGATATCGCCGCGATCATCCCGCCGCGCTCGCGTCCCTCTGCCGCGGATGACCGTCAGGCCACCGAGGAGGTCGCCCCGTTCCTGCGCGACCAGCGTGGCCTCGCCGGGCAGGACGAGATCCAGCGCCGATCCGCCGTTGTCAGCGCCCTCCGCGCAATACACCACCGGGCCGCGCTCCACAGCCACGCGCCCCGCGTCATCCTTGACCGCATCGTGCGCCAACACGCGCCGCACCGGCATCGCCAAATCCATCTCGACAACATCCCCCGACCTCCAAACGCGCCGGATGACCGCGTAGCCCTTCTCAAGGCCGGGATTGACGGCTTCGCCATTGACCCGGAATACAGGGTTCTCCGAGGCGCCATCCTCGTACCGGTACAGATCGCCCGGCACCGGCTTCGCCATCGCCCATCCGGGCACCCGCACATGCACCGCAAACTCGCCGGCGGACTCCGGCGCGATCACCAGCCTCGTGCCGCCCGCCCACGGATAGCGCGTCTCCTGCCTCAACCGCACCCTCTGCCCCGCGATATCAACATCGGCCTCGCCACCGATGAAGAGATTCACGTACGCCGCGTCCCCGCGCGTCGCGTACACAAGACCGCCTAGCGAGCCCAGGAAGCGCAACACATTCGGCGGACAGCACGCGCACCCGAACCACGGCGCTCTCTCACTGGAGCCATGGTTGAACTTCCGCCGCCCGTCCGACTCCAGCGGATTCGGGTAGAAAAATCTGTCGCCGGACAGAGCGATCCCGGACAAGAAGCCATTATAGATGATGCGTTCCAGCACATCGATGTACTTCGCCTCCCCGTGCAACAGAAACATCCGATGGTTCCACAGCGCATTCGCGATCGCGGCGCACGTCTCGTTGTACGCCGCGGCGTTCGGTAACTCGTAGGCGTCGCCAAATGCCTCGCCGTGCTGCCGCGCCCCGATGCCTCCGGTGAGGTACAGTTTCTTGCCCACCACGTTCTCCCATATACGCCCGATCGCGTCGATGTATGCCGTCTCCCCCGTCAGCGCCGCGACGTCGGCCATCCCGGAGTACATGTAGGCGGCGCGCACGGCATGCCCCACCGCCTCCGACTGCTTCGTCACCGGTTCGTGATCCTGCTGATCTTGCCCCCGCAATCTGTGCGTTGACTCCCGCCCCCGGACGCCCAGGAAGAACTTGGCCAGTTCCAGATAATCGCGCTCGCCCGTCGCACGGAAAAGCTTTGTCAGCCCGATCTCGATCTCCTGATGGCCGGGGGGTTCCTGCAGCCTCCCCGGACCAAACACAGTGAGCAAGAGATCCGCGTTCCGTGTCGCGACATCCAGGAGGGTGCGCTTGCCCGTCGCCTGAAAATGCGCCGCGGCGGCCTCGTACAAATGCCCCACGTTGTACAGTTCGTGGCTCGCCCCCAGATTCGACCAGCGCGTGGGCCCCGACATCTTGGGCATCTTCTCCGGGGGCAGCAGCCGTCGCGCGGTGTACAGGTACCCGTCGCGCTCCTGAGCCGAGATGATCCGGTTGATCGCGGTGTCAAGGTACGCGTCCAGTTTCGGGTCCGGGCGCTGCGCGAGAACGTACGCGACGCCCTCGAGCACCTTGTACACGTCCGAATCATCGAACGGGATGCCCTTGAACTCCCCGTCCAGCAATCCCCCGGCCTTCGCGAAGTTGTCCACCCTGCCCGTCTCCTCGCACTTGTTGATGTCGTACCATGTCGTCACCAGCCGGTTCGTCTCCAGGCGCGGGGTCCAAAAGGCATCGTTGATCCGCGAGGCGGTGAAGGGGACCGGGCGAACGGGATAGTCCGCGACCGTCGCCGCCGTCGCGATGCACGCCGATGCCATGAGTGCCACAAGATGCCGAATCATCTCACGTCCTTTCGCCTCATTCTCCGAATCAACGATCTCCCGCCCGCGCGGGACCCTGCGCCCCCATCGGGCGTGCCATCCGCGAATCCCGATGATAGTATGACTGACGGATGCATCGGGCAACCACATTGGCCGCGATGACCCTCGCCCTCGCCGCCGCGCGATGTGCGGCGGATCCTTCGTCGCCCGAATCGCGCGCCCCCGTCGCCATCGCCCACGCGGGCCACGGGAGACTCCTGGTACTCGACGCCGCGGGAAAGACGGCCCTCCTCGTGGATATCGATTCCGGCGCGACGGTCCGAGCCATCGCCCTGCCCGCGGAACCCGGAGGCGCGGTGCTCCGGGGCGACATCGCCTATGTGACGACGCTCGAGCCCGCGGGCCGCGTGTTGGCCGTCGACCTCGTCAGGGGCGACGTCCGGCGCGAATGGCCCGCCGGACACATGCCCGCCGCACCCGCGATCAGCCCAGACGGGCAGACGCTCTGCGTCGCCAATCGCTTCGAGAACCGCGTGCGGTTCATCGACATCGCCACCGGCACCCAGCGCACCCTGGGCGTCGTGCGAGAACCCGCGGCCATCGCCTTCAGTCCAGACGGACGCCTGGTGCTCGTCGCCAACCTCTTGCCGGAGGTCACCCCGGGCCTCGATGATGAGAATCCGGATATCGCCGCCGAGGTGTCGGTCATCGATGCGAGGGGTTTCTCCGCGGCCGGCAGCATCCGCCTCCCCAACGGGAGTCACTCGCTGCGCGGGATCGCGTTCTCCCCGGATGGCGCGCGCGCGCTCGTCACGCACATCCTCAGCAATTACATGCCACCGCCGCTCTCGCCGTCCAACGGGGCGATCCACATGAACGTCGTCTCCCTGCTCGATGTCCGGGCCCTGGAATGGGTGCGCGCGATCCCGCTGGATGAACCGGGCCGCGGCGCGGGCAACCCCTGGGCCATCGCCTTTAGCCCCGACGGGGATCGCCTCCTCGTCACCCACGCGGGAACACACGAGCTCAGCATCATCGATTATCCCAAGCTCCTCGACCGCATTGCGAGCACCCCGGTGCCGCTCCCCGAGACGAGGCCCGCCCCCACCCTATTGGCCGGCATCCGTCAGCGCGTCCCGCTCGCCATCAACGGGGCGCGCAGCCTCGCCGTCGACTCCCGCGTAGCCTGCGTCGCCGGCTTCTTTTCTGGAACCCTCGCGATCCTCGACCCCACCGAGGCCGTCGCCCGTCCACGCGTCATTGCGCTCGGCGGCGGCGCCCTGCGAGCCGCTAGGCTCGGTGAGGCCCTATTCAACGACGCCAGCCTCTGCCTCGAGGGTTGGCAGAGCTGCGCGTCCTGCCACCCCGACGGTCGCAGCGACGCACTCTATTGGGACCTGATGAATGACGGGACGGGAAACACCAAGAACACCAAGAGCCTGCTGATGTCCGCACTGATTTCTCCCGTGATGTGGCGCGGCGTCCGCGGCGATGCCGCCGCCGCCGTTCGCTCGGGTTTCCACCACATCCTGCGCTCACCATCCATGCCGCCGGGAACCCAAGAGGCCGTCCTCGCCTACCTCCGGGAAATGCCCTCCGTCCCCAGCCCTCTCCTCGATGCGAGCCGGCCGGAGGCCCCCCAGGCCGAGGAGCCGTCGTGCGCCAAGTGCCACCGCCCGTCCGTCCCGCGAGGTTCGCTCACCGAGGCCGCCCGCCGAGGCAAGGCTCTCTTCGAGGG